>NZ_ALKF01000161.1:0-54328 GCF_000283315.1 Paenibacillus sp. OSY-SE
GCTTCGCAATAGATTGCAACCCTTTTTTAAAAATTAATTCAAGCAAGCTGTATTCAAAGCACGTTCCGTACAAAATCAATTCGCTTCAACTTATACCTAATCGTTGTGACGGACCATTAAACAGGCTCATCTGACTCCGGCCTTTTCGTTGTACTTATCACCGCTTTCTTCTATATATATATAACGCAATCAATTGTTCATCTCAAATATCATGGGGATGCCCTGTAATCATCAGGCACGATCACGGATCAACCCGTCATCCTTAACGTTTAGCTTAAGCGTTCTGTGCCAACTGCTTCAGTCTCTTCTGCACCGCCTGTTTCTTGGCTGCATTTTTCGCCTGATCGTAACACGCTTCCATCAGCTTCAAATCTCCGGTGGTCGGATGCTGAATACGTTCCAAATACGTAAGCGCCTTCGCATAGTCTCCGTCCTGCTCCCATTCAAGACCGCTGAAATATATGCGTGCGATTTTACGAATCTCGTCTTCCGAGCCTTCCCGTTCATACATAGCAATGGCCTCGGAATATTTGCCATCCAATGCCAAGCGATCCGCTTCCGTGAACCCGGCAGGTGAAGTGGTCAGCAGCGGCAATTCGCCTGTAAACTGCATATAATCGTTCGAGCTGCTTATTGCATTATCATTATGATCATAGCCTTTTACTGTCCATTTCCACTGGCTCCCCGGATAGGCAATTCCAAGAACATAACCATTATCAATATAATAATGATTATCGAGCGTTAGATACGTAGCTCCTCCTACTAATGGATAGTGCCGCAATTCATCCACCGTATACTCAGCTTCAGGCTTCACATGCTTCTCCTCAAACAGATGCGTCCCCTTCATCTCCCATTTGCCTTCTGCCTGCTTCACGACTTCCGTCAATTCAACCTTATAGTAGGCAGCCTCTGGATCAGAGCTCCAGCGTAACGCGACAACATCCTCCGCATCATACACCGGCTGGGAGACGGGTTCATATCGGATGTTTTTTCGAAATCGCACATCCACGGTCTGCGTGCTCTTTTCTGAGGAAAGTTCGATTTCATCAACACCCGCAGATGATAGCGTATGGCCCTTGATATTTCGAAACACGGTGCCGAGAGTCAATGTATACGCTCCAGCTTCAATACCATAGAAGCGAAATCGCCCATTTTCATCCGTCATTACGATCGGATAATGATCTGGCGGGGGCATATAATAAGAAGAAGCTTCTGTCGGAGCAAGAGATACATCCACCAAAACAGTACCGCTGAGCTTCGGCAGCTCATATGGCCGTTCATGTCTGGTGGCCAAGATCTTTATTTCCGATGCATTTCGGGAGTTGATATACTTTTCATTTTTTGACAGTTCCTGAAATATCCGCTCCGCCTCATCCCAGCGGTTTTGGTTCATATATAAATAGGCAAGGCGCCCCTTGGCTGCATTCACATATTTATAAGTAGGGAAATCCTGAAGCAACCATTCCAAACGCCGTACCGCCTCCTCTTCCGACATCGGTTCAGGCAACTCGGCAGGTCCTGTCATAAATGTGCCTTTCTCGCCGACATAGATCATTTGATTATCCCGAACGAACACCCCTTCAGTACTCTCATAAAGCACATCCGCCGTTACTGCAGAAGTTGGAAACCACCGGATTATGGCATTGTATTTTCCTGCTTGATAAAACAATGCCGGAGCAATAAAGTATATCATTAGCGTTTAGCACGCAGGCAAGTCCCAGCCCCAATACAAGATGCTTCACCTTTATTTCAACGATACGCATCCTTCTCCCCCCTCGACAGCAAATCCTCACGTACCAGCCACTTTCCGTCTACAATATATGTAATCTGCTGTTGTTCCGGGACCGCATCTGTCTTCACGTGCGACGAAGCCGCAAATGGCAGCCACAAGGGCACTACAATAAGCAGCATTCCAAAACAACCGCACGCAATGGCTCTCGATAACCGAAAGCGAACGGTCCGCTCCTATATTGATGGTCGAGCCTGAGAGAGAATGTAAACCTTCACCGCATCATCCAGCTCATATTTGGACATGTCCTCCTGCAGCTGTCGTTTAATCTGTTCATCCTGTTGTGTCATCCTTCTCCCCCTCTTTCCATAATAGAAGCATGTGTTCACGCGCTCTCGATAAGCGACTCTTGATCGTCCCCTCGGACGTTCCCAGCATGTCGCTCATTTCGGCCACCGATTTATCGTGAAAATAATGAAGCACGACCACTTCCCGATAAGGATACGATAGCTGGCCGATTTTGCGGTACACCGTCAAAAAGACCTCTTGAGCCATATCCTCCGATGTATGCTTATCTCTAAGCAGAAGCAACGCTGTCCGATACACCTCACCGCCATAGGCGTCCATCAGCAACCCCAGTGCTTCCCGGTCTCCAGACCGCAGTCGTTCACCCCATTCCCGCTCCGCTTCCATCTCCTCACCCCGTTTCTCTCTATAAGTATAGATGAGGCAAGGAATAAATTGGGTTGCAGGCTGAAGCATGTTTGTAGAATTGCCTTCAGTTCCTGAGCTGTTCATTGCACTATCTGAATCATGGGGAGAGTGAACAAAAGGGCGCTTCGACAACTCTTAATCATACTCAATCTGAGTCACTGGGTGAATGGACAAAAGGTCATACATCACACGTCACAGCGTTTAGAGATACATAAGCGGCAGAGGGAATTAACAAAAGGAAAGTCCATCCCTATCTGACAAGGGAACGAACTTTCCTCAATAAAAGCTTATAGCTCGTTATGGATTATACTTCATCCCATAGACGGCGCAAATTTTCGAGTCCGAGCCGGGAGCCCATTCGGCACTCCTCCATCCCTTCGAATTCGAGCGTAATGTAGCCGTCATAGCCGGATTGCTTGACAAGGCGCAAAATTTCACGCATCTCTAAATCACCCTGTCCGAGAATGGAGCCGCGCAGGAAGTTACCGTGGGCCGTCTTGAACCAGTCGCCGCCGCCCGGCGGTTGGTAATACGGACGGAAGTAGAAATCTTTGACGTGAACGAGCGAAGCATACGGTAAATTCTTCTTCACGCCGATAAGCGGATTCTCGTCTACGCACATAAAGTTGCCGACATCGAGCGTCGTTTTGAAATTAGGACGATTTACCGATAACAGCACGCGCTGTACGCGGTCGCTCGCCTGTGCCGAGAATCCGTGATTCTCCAGCGTCGTCGTAATGCCGAATGGAGCCGCATAATCGGCGATACGGCGGCTTCCCTCCACCATCAGATGCAGATTGCTCTCGAACCATTCGATGCTCATCTGCTCCTCCGGTATCGTAAATGCCGTGACATCGTGGCGCATATGCTTAATTCCCATGCGTACGAGCAAATCAACGTGCTGCTTCACCCGCTCCACTTCCGCCTCGAATGCTTCCTCCGTATCCTGCACGAAGTTCGCCGGCATGGAATAGTTGGACAGGGCGATGCCGCGGGACTTCGCCTTATCGCGTACTGCATCCGCCAACTCTGGATTGTCTACCAGCGTAAAACCATATGGGACAATTTCCATATGCTCGCCGCCATTATCCGCAATCCAATCAATTACGTCAAGGACCGTCATTTCTTCTGCTCTAATCGCCTGCAACAGACTATACGTACTGAGACCTACCTTCATCGTTCCACCCCTTCGTTGGCTAGAGTTACCGTATTCAAAATGAGATATCGGTAACATTTAAGCCCGATTGTAATCGCTTACCGATTACTTAACTATATCATAGTTTTATGGAAGAATCATGTATCACCAATGCATTCTAACTATGCTAGCCAAATAAAACAAGCTGCCGAAAGCTTCGGCAGCCCGATGTGATGACGCTTATCACTCTACTGCAATGTGACAGCGACAACGTATTTTTCTATTTTTATGCCGCGATGCCTAAAGGAGAGAACAGAACATACACAGCAATCATCAGCACCACCATAACGATCGTAAACGCTTTCGCATGTTTCCATGGCGTCAGATCGACTTTGCCCGATTCATACAGCTTGTAGTCTTGCTCGCGCGGTTTTATTTTGCCTACGATAAGCATGACCAGAACACAGACCGGGAACAGCACGCTTAAAATGTACAAGAAATTGAGCGTACCTAGATAGAACTTGGATAGCGTGTACAACACGATGTGCACGACAAGCGCAATCTTCGGTGCGATAGCCGGCACCTTTTTGCTGAAGAACCCTACGACGACTGCAGCGATAATCGGGATGTTATAAAATCCGAACATTTCCTGCAAGTAGTAATACAGTCCTGAAGGCGCATACAAAATGAATGGCGATACAATGACGGCCACGATACCGAGCGCTACGGCAAAGATTCTGCCTGCCTTCACCAATTGTTTATCCGTCGCATTCGGCTTGAATATAGGTTTATAAATATCTAATGTGAACAAGGTTAAGGAGCTGTTCAACGCCCCGTTAAAGGAGCTTAGAATCGCACCGAACAGGACGGCTGCGAAAAATCCGGACAACAATGTCGGCAACACTTTAATAACAAGCGACGGATAAGCCATATCCGCATTGCTTAACGAATTGTTGAACAGATGATAAGCGATGATGCCAGGCAGCACCAGATAGAAGGCGCCAAAGATTTTGAACATGCCGGCGTACAACACGCCCTTCTGCCCTTCCTTCAGGTTCTTCGCCCCCAACGTGCGCTGGACGATCGCCTGGTTCGTACACCAATAGAACAGGTTGTTGAAGAGCAGCCCCGCGCAAATCGTAATCCACGGCACAGGAGATGAGCTGTCTCCAATCGAGTTCAATTTTTCCGGCTCTTTGTGCAGCAGCGTGCTCACACCTTCGACCAGATTGCCACCGCCGAGCGCGAACAAGCCGAGAACAGTAATGAGAAGCCCGCCGATAATGAGCCCGACACCGTTCAACGTATCCGAGAGCGCGCACGCACGCAGGCCTCCGAGCACGACATAGGCGATACCCGTTATTCCGATAGCAAGGGACATAATCAGAATAATATTGAAATCGCTTAGACCGAACAGGTCTGAAATGTTGAATATCGTATCCAGCACCAGCGCCCCGGAGTAGAGCACCGTAGGCAAATAAGCAACGGCATATCCGAGCAAGAACAGAACGGAAATAATCTGGCGCGTCCGTAAATCATAACGCTGTTCCAAAAAATCCGGAATAGTTGTAATGCCTGTCTTCAAATAACGCGGTAAAAAGATGAAGGCCATAAAAATCAACGCAATCGGAGACGTCACTTCCCAAGCCATGACGACCATGGACGTCGCGTAGCTCTGTCCATTCAACCCGACCATTTGCTCTGTTGACAGGTTCGTAAGCAAAAGTGAGAAAGCGATTACAACGCCGGTCAAGCTGCGCCCGCCGAGAAAATATCCATCCGAGCTGTTGAGGTCAATGCTGCGCGTCTTGTACCAGGAGTACCAGGCGACGATTCCGGTATACAATAAAAAGGTAATGACAGTAATGTAGGTCATGAGAGCCCTCCTTCTCCATGCATAGAGAAACCTGTTTGCTTACCGCGCCTTGTGCGGGCTGCATAATGCCGCTGGCGTACTCACCTCAACCAATTGCCCGGTCTCGAACGATTCTTTGCATGCATAGCCAAGCGCAGTCGACAGCACGCCATCTTCCACCTTCACTTCTGGCTGTCGTCCATCTAGAATCGCCCGTACAAAGTCAATGGCTTCGTCCAAGTAAGCCTGCTCGAACCGCTCCAAGAAGCCGTTCGCACATTCGCGCACCACACCGCGGTCATCCATAATTGCCACCTGGTTTTTCTCCGGCACCGTACCGATGCGCAGCGTTCCGAGTGTGCCGATAATTTCCGTTTCAATATGGTAGCCGTGCGCGCAGTTGCGCCCCGCTACGAACATCCCCATTTTATTCCCGGCAAATTGAACTAGAGCCGCACCCGTCTCAGCATCTTGCAGCTGTGCAAGCTCTGTATAGCGGTGAGATCCGCCAATCGCCCACACCCGCTCTGCTTCCGCACCCAAGTACCACCGCGCCAGATCGAGGTCGTGAATGGCCATATCCAGGAACAAGCCTCCGCTGTAGTTGCTCTTAGCAAATTGTAAAAAGCCGGGCATAGCTTGAGCCGGATCAATGCCATAGCAGCGGATGAGCACAGGTTCGCCGATCGCTCCCGCTTCAATTTTCCGCTTGGCATAGACATAGGAACGGTCATACCGCCGCATAAAGCCGAGCATAAACACTTGATCGGGGTGACGGCGCACCGCCTCTTGCACGCGCAGCGCTTCCTCCATATACAGTCCGAGCGGCTTCTCGCTGAATACATGAAATCCTGCCGCCAATGCCTTTTCAATCTGATCGCAATGATAAGAGGACGGTGAGGCAATAAAAATAGCGTCCAGCTCTTTGTTGCGCAGCATTTCCTCATAATCGGCATAGCCGTAAGGCACGCCAAGCTGCGCCTGTGCCTCCTCAACCTCCTCTGGCTTGATGCTGCATACCGCCGCCAGTCTGCAGTTCGGAATGCGGAATGCCAAATTGTCGGCGTGCTGTCGCCCGAGCCGTCCTAAGCCTACGAGCCCTACTGATACACATCTGTTGTGTCCCATATGTCAGCCTCTTCCCTTCCTCATATAGAGGTTGTTCAAAAAGTCACCTTTTGATCACGAAGCATACCGGGAGGCACATTCGACATCGAATCTGGCGCTCACCATCGAAGAGCTGATGCTTCTGGTTCATGCAACCTTCTCGGTTCTGAAAAGTCGACTTTTTGAACTCGTAATTATACGCCTGCTTGCCGTAAAATATAGTCTCTCGCTTTTAACGCATATTCGAACGGATTCGCTTTGGCAGGATCCTGCTCCGCTTCTACGAGCATCCATCCGCGATATTTAGCCGCGGACAAGGCTTTGAACGCTGGAGCAAAGTCTATGCAGCCGTCTCCAGGAACGGTAAATACCCCTTCCTTCACCGCTTGCAGGAAACTGAGCTTATCCTCACGCACGCGGCGCGCCACATCGGCACGAACGTCCTTCAAATGGACGTGCTTAATCCGATCCATATAGCGGCTCAATATGCTCAATGGCTCTTCGCCCGAGAATACGAGATGGCCGGTATCATAGAGCAATGACACCAAGTTCGGGTCCGTGCCCTCCATGAGACGGACAATTTCCTCCGTAGTCTGAACGCCTGTACCCATATGATGATGGTACACAACATGCATCTCTTTCTCCCGGGCCAGCTCTCCGAGAACATGCAAGCCGTCGATTAAGCGCTTCCAATCATCGTCGCTGAATACTGGCTTGCTATCGAACAGCGGCGTATTCATCTGACCTTGGACACTGTGTCCCTGCTCGGATACGACAATGACCTTCGACCCCATCGCGTGCAGGAAGTCACGGTGCTGAACGAATGCAGCCGTCGTTTCTTCCAATGGCTTTACGGTAAGGAACGCGCTGAACCAAGCGCTGGCCACCTCCAGGTTGCGCAAACGGAGCGCCTTTTGTAAGACACTTACATTCCGCGGGTACTTATTGCCCACTTCCGTTCCCGCATATCCTGCGAGCGCCATTTCGCTTACACACTGCTCGAACGTATTCTCACCGCCCAATTCGGGCATGTCATCATTCGTCCAACCGATGGGCGCAATCCCAATCTTTACGCTGCCTGCTGCAAACACGTCTATTCCTCCCCGATGTCATCGTAGCTTGGCAGGGCTGGCCGGGCGGCGCAGCCGCGATGGCCGTTACATGCTTTATTCTGATAGGTTGCATGCTCCGAGCCATCCCGTATCGCATGATATCTTCCTTCTATGCGATTATCATGCCGCTCTGCGCGCCCGCTCCCGCCAATCTGCGATCTTTATTGTAGCTTCCGTGTCAATAAGGTCTCGCCTGCTGCAAAAATCGGCGGCGCTCCTCGCTTGCCTGCGCAATTTCCGGCTTGCCGGAAACTGCCGCGACGCCTACATTCCACCAAGCGCCGTATCCATTCGTCATTGTCTTCGGCAGCACTTTAATATCAATGAGCGTAGATACAGTCTGCCGCTGTGCGGCCGCGACGGCTTGCTCCAATTCCTCTAGCGTGCGAACCGTATACGTGAGCGCGCCGTAGCCTGCTGCGCTGAGGGCAAAATCAATGCCCACAAGCGGACCGTCCAGCTTACCGGTCGACTCGTTGCGCGCGCGGAATTCAGTGCCGAAGCTGCCCATGCCGTTGCCCATTTGCAAGTTGTTAATGCAGCCGAAGCCGTTATTGTCGAACAACAGCACATTTATCTTCTGTCCTTCTTGAATGCTTGTGACCAATTCAGAGTGAAGCATGAGATAGCTCCCGTCACCCGAGAATGCATACACTTCGCGATCCGGCTCCGCCATTTTCACACCAAGCGCCCCGGAAATCTCATAGCCCATACAGGAGTATCCATATTCCATGTGGTACGAATGTGGCGCTTCCGTCATCCACATTCGCTGCAAATCTCCAGGCAGACTGCCCGATGCGCCGACGATGACTGCGTTGTCTCCAAGCAGCCTGTTCAATGCCGCGAGCACCTGTGTCTGCGTCAGGCAGCTGCCAAGCTCCTCCGCATATTCCGGCAGCGCCTCATCCAAGTGCCCCGCGATTTCAGGCGTGAATGAGCCTTGAACGTATTGGATGCCGGCCAGCCGCTTCCATTCCTTGCTCCATGCGGCGCGCGCCGCTTCAATCTCCGTCGTATAGGCAGAACGGTATCCGGCTGCCTCCAGCCGCTGATGCATGGCTGCAAGAGCTGCCTTCGCATCTGCCACTACCGGCGTTGCATCGAGCTTGAGCGCTTGGAACTCCGACACGTTCACGGTCAAAATATCTGCGCCAGGGCGGCCGAACAGCTCCTTCGAGCCAGTCGTAAAGTCGGTAAAGCGCGTGCCAACGCCGATAATGAGATCGGCTTCCTTGGCGATCTCATTCGCCGCTCCGTTGCCCGTCACCCCGATGCCGCCGAGGTTGAGCGGATGCGAACCAGACACCGCGCTCTTGCCCGCCTGCGTCTCGGCTAACGGGATGTGGAACGCCTCCGCGAAGGCTTGCAGCGCCGCTCCTGCCTCAGAATAGCGCACGCCGCCTCCGCATATGAGCAGCGGCTTGCGCTTGCGCGCGATGAGCCGGACCGCGTCCTCGAGTGCTGCTTCCGTCGCCGGTCGGCGGTCTATCCGATGCACACGCTTCGCGAAAAATGATGCGGGATAATCATACGCTTCCCCCTGTACATCCTGCGGCAGCGCGATTGTGACAGCTCCCGTATCGGCCGGATTCGTGAGCACGCGCATCGCTTGAATGAGCGCAGTCATCAGTTGCTCCGGCCGCACGACGCGGTCCCAATATTTGCTCACCGGGCGGAACGCGTCATTCGTCGATACCGTCAGGTCATGCGGCTGTTCAATCTGCTGCAGCACCGGATCCGGCTGGCGCGAGGCGAACGTATCCCCCGGCAGCAGCAGCACCGGGATTTGATTGGCCGTAGCGGTGGCTGCCGCCGTCACCATATTGGCGGCGCCGGGGCCGACAGACGATGTGCAGGCACAGATCTGCTTCCGCCGCATCTGCTTGGCGAACGCCACTGCCGCATGCGCCATCCCTTGCTCGTTGCGCCCTTGATACACTTCCAAGCCGCCGCTGTCTTCTTCCAGCGCCTGACCCAATCCCAATACGTTGCCATGGCCGAATATCGTAAAAATGCCTTTGACAAAGCGCTGCTCCACTCCATCAAATTCGACATATTGCTGATTGAGAAACTTTACGAGCGCTTGCGCCGTAGTCAATCGAATCGTTTCCATACCGAACACCATCCTTACCAGCGCAAAGTGACCATCTTTTTACGAGTGTAAAATTCCACTCCATCCGTGCCGTTCGCATGCAGGTCGCCATAGAAGGAATCTTTCCAGCCCGAGAATGGGAAGAACGACATCGGCGCGGGAACGCCTACGTTCACCCCGAGCATGCCTGCATCGATATGTTCGCGGAACTGGCGCATATACGCGCCGCTCGTCGTAAAGAGACAAGCGCCGTTGGCAAACCGGGATTCATTCGCCCACGCAATCGCTTCATCGATATCCTTCACGCGCACAATCGACAGCACCGGCGCGAAAATTTCATCCTGCCAGATCTTCATTTGCTGTGTTACGTCATCAAAAATCGTCGGTCCCATAAAGAAGCCCTCGCCGTTGGCTTCCGCATCTTGGCGGCCGTCGCGGACCAGACGCGCCCCTTCCTTGACGCCTGCGTCAATATAGCCGAGCGCGCGCTCCTTATGAGCTTCACGGATAACGGGACCGAGGAATACGTCCTCTTCCACGCCATTGCCGATAATCAGTTCATCGGATGCTTTCACCAAGCGGGATACAAGCTCATCTGCAACCGATTCCTGCACGAGCACGACAGAGCAAGCCATGCAGCGCTCTCCGGCGGAGCCGAAGGCAGCGTTAATGATTTGTGTCGTGGTCTGCGCCAAATCGGCGTCCTCCATGACGATCGAGTGGTTTTTGGCACCCGTCAACGCTTGCACACGCTTCAAGTTGGCCGTACCGCGCTTGTAGACATACTCGCCTACAGGCTGGGAGCCGACGAATGAGATTGCCTTGACCTGCTTATGGTCGAGCAGACCGTTCACAACGTCATGTGCACCGTGCACGATGTTAAGCACGCCTTGAGGCAGCCCCGCTTCTTCCATCAGCTCTGCCAGACGGCAAGCCAGCATCGGCGTACGCTCGGAAGGCTTCAGCACGAACGTGTTGCCGCAAGCGATAGCCAGCGGGAACATCCAGCACGGCACCATCATCGGGAAGTTGAACGGCGTAATTCCGCCGACAACGCCAATCGGGTAACGGTACATGCCAGATTCGATGTTCGTCGCAATGTCAGGCAGTTGCTTGCCCATCATAAGCGTCGGCGCGCCTGCGGCGAATTCGACGCATTCGATGCCTCGCTGCACCTCGCCGTACGCTTCTTTGTAGTTTTTTCCATTCTCCAATGTAAGGAGCTTCGCCAGCTCGTCCCAATGCTCAACCAGCAGCTGCTGGTATCTGAACATAATGCGCGCCCGGCGCGGCACGGCGGTGCGCGACCACGTCTTGAACGCCTGCTCAGCCGTCTCTACCGCCTCATTCAGCTCTTCCATGCTTGAAAGCGGCACGTGCGCGATAATTTCACCTGTTGCTGGATTGAATACTGGCTCGGTCTTGCCCGATGTGGACGCTTTCCACTCTCCGCCGACATAGTTGCGAATGGTTGTTACTTCTGCCATGTTCCATTCTCCTCTCGTCATTTCCGTTGTCCGTCTTCATTAAGTCTTCATTAAGCTTGCAGCACATGATGCGCATTCAGCAGCAGCATCTTCTTCTTTGCTTCTTCCTTGACCGCCTCCATCGGGCGTGCAAACAGAGCAACTCGGTCGAACTCGTCCGGCTTAGCCTGCATCTCACTGCGCAGCGTCTTGCCGAAGGCCATCCGAAGTGCCGTACCGATGTTGACCTTGCCGATGCGAGTGCCTGCGAGCTTGCGCAAGTCATCATCCCGCACTCCCGTCGAACCGTGCAATACAAGCGGCACGGATACGAGGCGCTCGATGTCATCCAGCCGGCCGTAATCGATCGGAGCCGCCTGCTCCTCCATCCGGTGGAGCGTGCCGATCGCGACCGCCAACGCATCCACGCCCGTCTCTTCGGCGAATATTTTCGCTTCATTCGGATCGGTCAGACGCGCCTCCACGTTCAGCGCAGGATCGCTGTAGCCGACCGCTCCAATTTCCGCTTCGACGGGGATGCCGCAAGCATGCGCCATCATCACGATTTGTTGCGTGTTCCGAATGTTTTCTTTGAGCGGCAGCTGCGAGCCGTCGTACATGATGGACGTATAGCCGCTCATAATCGCTTCCGCCGCTGTCTCGTATCCGTCGCCATGGTCCAGATGGATGCAGACCGGTACGCTTGCCCGCTCGGCCAAGCTCCGATACAATGCCCCTGACACCTGCAGCGGCATATAGCGCAGT
Organism: Paenibacillus sp. OSY-SE; assembly: GCF_000283315.1. Taxonomy (NCBI): domain Bacteria; kingdom Bacillati; phylum Bacillota; class Bacilli; order Caryophanales; family Paenibacillaceae; genus Paenibacillus; species Paenibacillus sp. OSY-SE. Next base: position 11,976 of record NZ_ALKF01000161.1, read on the forward strand.
GCAACCTTATTCGTCGCCAAAATAACCGGCGCCTTCACTTCCTCCGCCGCAGCGATAACCGCGGCAGCGTCTTCATAGCCGAATACATTGAACGCCGGCACGGCGCCTTTTTTCTCGGCAATGCCTTGCATCATTTCCGTCAAGGTGACGAGCATGTGCCGTTCCTCCCAACCTATCTCATATATGTGCCTTCGCTATTCCTTACTCCCCGCGCTCCGCACTAGCTATAAACGTATCCAGCTCTTCTGTTGTCGGCATGGCGTCAGAGCAGCTGTGACGGGAAATGACGATGGCGGCGGAAGCACTTCCGTATTCCATCGCACGCGGCAGCTCCCATCCTTGCATCAAGGCGTAAATCATAGCGGATGCGTAGGAGTCGCCGGCACCGAACGTTTTCAGCACCTTCGTCTTAAAAATACCGCCTTTATATGCCCCGCCTTCCTTCGTGTAAGCGATGGAGCCGTCCGAGCCGTGCTTGATGAGCACCACTTGCGCGTGATGCCCGAACCATTTCTCTGCCGTCAGCTTGTCATCCGCCTGATGACCGGCGAACTTCTCCATCATGTCGAACTCTTCGCGGGTGCCGATGATGAAATCGCACTTTTCCGCCGCAAGCTGATAATAGATTGAGGTTTCGGCAACGTTCTTCCATGTGTAAGGACGGTAATCCAAATCAAAGAACACAAATACCCCATGCTTGCGCGCATAGTCCAAGGCGACAAATACCGCTTCGCGCGACGGGCTGGCCGCAAGCGCCGTCCCCGAGATAAGCAGCGCCTTCGTCTGCTTGATATACTCCTCCGACACTTCCTCCGGCTTCAGCAGCATATCAGCCGCATTGTCCCGGTACATCAGAATGCTGCAGTCGGTTGGACTTTTGATTTCTGTAAAAGCAAGACCGGTCACAGCGCCCGTATCATCCACAGACAACTGCGACGTATCTATTGATTTATCGTTTAAATATTGTTCAATGTAACGTCCCATCTGGTCATCGGCCAGCTTGCCGATAAAGCCGCTCTTCATTCCGAGGCGGGCCGCGCCAATCGCTATATTAGCCGGTGATCCGCCCACATATTTCGTGAACGTTCTCGTCTCTTCCATCGGCCGATGAATTTCGTTCGCATTCAAATCAATGCACAATCTCCCGATTGCAATCAGGTCAAACGGCCGATTCGTTGGAAATGTTAATGCACTCATGCCCAGTCAGCACCTCCTTGTGGTCTGCTTCAAGCAATATCCAGCAGGCTGAAGCAAAGCTATGATGTAATCACTGAATTCATGCAATTTGAGTTAAGCGCTTACCTTGATGATAATTATAAACACACCTTTTCGGGAATGTAAACGCTTTTCTATACAAATTTTAAGTTCTTTTTTTCACAATCATATGTCTTTTCATATTGAAAATGATTCGTATATTTATCAACAACGACGCTAGTTTTCTCACTTCATATGCGCTTTTCATCTTGCCAATGTCTTGCTTATCACGTATAGTTAAATTATGAGTTAAGCGCTTTCCCTTGCTTTGACTATTTCATTATTCAGAAAGCAGGGATGTTCATGCTTCAAGTTGGAATCATCGGTGCCGGACGAATCGGCAAGCTGCACGCAGACCATATTCAACACATGTGTAATGTGCGTGTCCGCGCCATATCGGATGTATGTATTGCGGGATTGGACACTTGGGCTTCTGAGATGGGAATTCCCGTTGTAACGAGTGATTATCACGATGTGCTCTATGATCCGGAAATTCAAGCGGTGTTCATCTGCTCGCCGACGAGCACACACGCTGCGATTATCCAGGAGGCTGCAGAAGCAGGCAAGCATATTTTCTGCGAGAAGCCCGTCAGCTTCTCTGTAGAGACGACCGAACAAGCATTGGCAGCGGTGAAGACAGCCGGCGTAAAGATGCAGGTCGGCTTCAACCGCCGTTTTGACCATAATTTCAAAAAAGCGCGTGACGTTGTCCAAGCGGGCCAGATCGGAGCTCCGCATCTGCTGCGCATCACGTCCCGCGATCCAGAGCCGCCTTCGGCCGAATACATTTCCAAATCCGGCGGCTTGTTCATGGATATGACGATTCACGACTTCGACATGGCGCGTTATGTCATGCAGAGCGAAGTGGTCGAGGTGTATGCGCAAGGAGCCAATCTGATCGATCCGAAGATCGGCGAATTGAACGATATCGATACGGCCGTAATCAACCTCCGCTTCGCCAACGGCGCGCTAGGCATCATTGAGAACAGCCGCAAGGCGGTATACGGTTATGATCAGCGCTTGGAAGCCTTTGGTTCCGCAGGCTGCGTCACTACGAACAATGACCGCGCATCCACTGCTATTGTCGCAACGGCTGACGGGGTGCAAATGGATAAACCTCTTTATTTCTTTTTAGAGCGATATACGCAAGCCTATATTCAGGAGGTCGAGGACTTCGTCCGCGCCGTCCTCCATGATGGGCCTATCGTGTGCGATGCGAACGACGGACTGCAAGCGGAACGAATCGCCCGTGCGGCGAAGGAGTCGCTGCTGAGCGGACGTCCCGTCAAGCTGGAGCATGGACCGGCAACTATGCAGCATCAATAAGCGCAACATTTGCAGTAGGAGTTTGGGCAGCGCTAGTCGCCCTTTTTAGCACTGGACATTTTCAATTGGCTCAGGAGGAGGTTCATTGATGTCGAAATTAATTGTGAAACCTAAACCGCGAGACGAACAAGGCAATATTTTATCCGTAACGCCGCACAGCGCTGGCTGGAAATATGTCGGATTTGAAGTGTATTCGTTGCGTCCAGGAGAAACCTTGCAGCGGGAAACGAAGGAGCAGGAGGTCTGTCTTGTATTATTGAGCGGAAAGGCGAAGGTCGATACCGCCAAGCAATCGTTCGGCGTGCTCGGACATAGAATGAACGTCTTCGATCGCATTCCGCCCTACTCCGTCTATGTGCCGAACGAGGATCGCTACACGGTTCAGGCGGAGACGGCACTGGAACTGGCCGTATGCTCGGCGCCGGGGCGAGGAACTTATCCCGCTCGGGTCATCGCGCCCGAGGATGTCGGCGTGGAGACGCGCGGCTCAGGAAGCATTGAGCGGCATATCCATAATATTTTGCCGGAACAGAAGGAGGCGGACAGCTTGCTTGTCGTGGAGGTATTCACGCCTGCGGGACATTGGTCCAGCTATCCTCCGCATAAGCATGACCGTGACAATTTGCCGAAAGAGTCTTATTTGGAAGAGACGTATTATCATGAAGTCAATCCCGGACAGGGCTTCGTCATGCAGCGTGTCTATAATGACGACCGTTCGCTCGACGAGACGTTGGCTGTTCCTCACCGCCACGTTGTATTGGTTCCGGAGGGGTACCATCCCGTTTCGGCTCCTCCAGGCTACGATTCCTATTACTTGAACGTGATGGCCGGACCAGAGCGGACATGGAAGTTCCACAACGATCCTGATCATGAATGGCTGTTTACAAAATAGCACGTATAAGCTATCGAACTACTAAGGGAGAATGGGTGTAGTCCATTCTCCTTTTGTTGTCTATAATTATAGTAAAGTATAAGTGCGTGTTCACAATGGCCTCTTTTGATCACGCACAATATGTTTTCATTTGATGAGCCAGAGGAGTTAGGTATGAAATCAACTATTTATGACGTCGCCAGAGCTGCCGGCGTCTCTATCGCCACCGTATCGAAGGTTGTCAATCAGACTGGAAACATTAGCGAGAAAACGCGGGAACGCGTGCTTCATATTATGAAAGAGCTGCAATACCAGCCGAGCGTCGTCGCGTCAGCGCTGACCGGAAAGAAGACGTCTACCTTCGGACTGCTCATTTCCGACTTGGCGAACCCGTTCTTTGCCGAGGTCGCTCGCAATTTGGAGGATCAGGCCCAAGCGGTAGGCTACAGCATTGTCATGTGCAGCACCGACAACAAAGATGATAAAGGTCTTAATTATATTTCGCTGCTGCAGCGCAAGCAGATCGATGGACTTATCGTTGCTTGCCAATTCTCCAAATGGTCACTGTTGCAAGACAGCGTCACCGCCAATTTCCCCGTAGTGCTGTTCTCCAAAGACATTCCTTCCTTATCCATGCATACGGTCACCGTGGATGATTACAAAGGAGGCTATGAAGCAATACAGCACTTGATTTCCTTAGGGCATAGCCGCATCGGTGTCGTCACGGAGGACAGCCCGAGCGGCGATCACCGTGTGCTCGGTGCGAAGCAGGCGATGAGCGATTCCGGAATTACAGTCAATGATGATTGGATCGTGAAGGTGAATTCATCCATTGAAGACGGCTGCGAAGGCGCTGCGCGCGTGCTTCAGCTGGAGCATCGGCCAACGGCATTATTCACCTGCAATGACCTGATCGCCGTCGGCTCCATGCAGTCAGCGCAGCGGTTGGGCTTGAGCGTGCCAGACGATCTGTCGATCATCGGCTTTGACGATACGATTCTGTCCAAAATCGTCGTTCCGCGCTTGACGACCATTTTGCAGCCAATCCAAGAGATGGCCAAGGAGACCGTTCAACTGCTGCTGCGCCAATCCGACACCCCTGATATGCCGAAACAGAAGATCGTGTTCCATCCTCAACTAGTTGAAGGCCTCTCTACAAAGCTGCTGCAATCGGAATAATCGGGGGACTTATCGAGCTTCGTGAACGCATCCCGCGTTGCCATTGGATAACATACAGCCAAATGTAGGGATGGTCCGGCTAAAGGGTATGTGGACTGCATTTTATCCAGTGGATCTGGCTGTTTTCAGAATCTGCTGCGGAATGAGTGTCAAAACGCTGTATGAATTCCAATGAAACCTGCCGTAATGAGATATACGCTGCTGTCTCAATGTATAAAATCCAACGGAAGACGGCATGGACGGATACGCCCTGTCCTTCAGCCATGCTTCATCAGTCGTAAGAGGATAATAGGATGAGGTCATTTTGGAAAGAGATGATGCGGGATAACACGGTTGTAGAATAAAGGGCTGGACAAACTAACCCCTCTGGGTTGAGAGGCCACCTAACCGGTGGCCCGCCCCCATAGAACCCGGCGTGAGGTTTTCCCTCATCCGGCTTGTATGCCGATACTACCCTATGCTTAAAAATTACGAACTTATCATCATCTATTCTACGATAAGCGGAACCACTTGGCCCGCATGTGTGTCGATTAAGCCGAGATCCGTCAGCTTGAGCGCCGGACTCACCGGCAAGGAATGCGTGCTGATAGACATTATCGGATTGTAATGCTCATATCCGATCGACTCCATAGCTGCCCGCAAATCCTTAATGGTCTCCCCGAACGTGCTGAGCGGCTCTTCGGAGAGAATGCCGCCTACCGGCAGCGGGACGTGCGCCAGTACTTTGCCGTCTGCGACGACGCAGAAGCCGCCTTGGTCGGCAATGACCGTATTCGCCGCGAGCGCCATGTCCTCAGGCGAGTGGCCGACGACGAGCAGGTTATGATTGTCGTGGGAATACGTCGTCGCAATCGCGCCGCGCTTAATCGTGTTGCCGGTAATGAGGCCGTAAGCGCGGTTGCCGTTCTTGCCATAGCGCTCGAACGTCGCGATAAGTCCGAACGGACTCGCCTCCCACTGCAGATTGCCGTCTTGCACCTGCACTGGCTTATGCAGCTCGGTCGTATTCGTCGTGCCGTTCTTGACCTCCATAACGCGGCATAGATGCTCGCCGTCCGCAGCCTTCACATCCACTGCGAAGTCGGCCGCGCTCATCGGCTGCAGCTGCACGCTGCGATAGAAGTGCGGCGGGAACTGGCCTTCCTCGCGCTCCTGTTCGTATGGCGCCTGCGCGTCATATGCCAGCCGGCCATGCTTATACACCGCCTCGATTCGGAACTGCTCCACATCACCGAGCAGGATGAAATCCGCCACCTTGTTCGGCGCAATCGCCCCGCGGTCATGCAGCTGCATGCGTCTGGCAGGCGTGTAGGTCGCCGCATAAATGGCACGCTCCGGCTTCATGCCCATGGCAATCGCCTTTTTGACGAGATGATTCAAATGCCCGTCCTGCACGAACGTATCTGCCATCACATCGTCGGTAACGAAGCAGAACAACTCAGCCACGTCCTCTTCGATGAGCACGTCCATAATATCGCGGTTCATCGATTTCTCCTGAATTTCCAGGAACATACCGTTGTAGAGACGGTCCTTCATGCTCGCCACTTCTTGCTCAGTATGGTCGGAATCGACGCCCGCGAACATGAAGCGCGCCAGATCAAGATCGACCAGCTTCTTAGGCGTATGCCCCTCGATCACGAGGTTCGGATAGTTCGTGCGCACATGGTTCAAAATGCGGTTCGTCTTGCAGTCCGGGTTGCGCAGCACATCGACGGAGTTCATAATCTCGCCCAAGCAAATGACACGCTCATCCTGCAGCAGCTCATCGATATCCGCGATATCGATTTCCCCGCCTGTCGTCTCAAGTGGTGTCGCTGGAACCGAGCTTGGAATCGCATAGAGGATATCCGCCGTGCAGCCCTCGCTCGCGCGAATCATTTCCTTCACGCCTTCCACGCCGCATACGTTCGCCATCTCATGCGGCTCGGATACGATCGTCGTCACGCCGTTTTTGATGAGCCCGAACGAGAATGTCTTCGGTGTCACCATCGTGCTCTCAATATGAAGATGAATGTCCACGAGGCCCGGAATCATGTAACGCCCTGCGCCATCCACGACGCGCTCCGCTTCGAAGGTATCCTCGGCACGCGAACCGATGTATAGGAACCGCCCGTCCTTCACGGCCACATTGCCTTTCACGAACCGTTTCATATATGCGTTAAAGACCTGCACATTCTTCACTAACAACTCGATGTTCATTTCTGCACGCTCCCTCTTGTTTGTTAGTTCCCTTAACTGTGTCTTGCAACCTTATCGGCGCTGAAAAGCGACCCATTCCGATTCGATTGCGCAGTGTATTCGCAGAACATCTGCCCGGCGCCCTGCTTGTTCCGGCGGCTCTGCGCTTTGAACCAGCACGACCTGCGTGCTGCGGTTACTTCGAGCTCTGTACCAGCACGACCTTCTCTCTCGGAAGCACCAGTTTCACCGCCGTACCGCGGTCGAACGGCTGCTCCATTTCACGGTTCACCGTAAATTCGCCGAGCGGCGTGTCCACGACATATTGATAGCTGCGGCCCAAGAAGGTGCTGATTTTCACACTGCCGTTAATAACGTTCAATCCGGACGCCAGCTCGGCAGCCGTCAATCCGCCGACCCCTTCCGCACACTCGCTGTCGGTCGCAACGAGCAAATCATCTGGGCGGATAGCACCCTTCATCGAATCCGTCAGCGGATGGCCAGAACGGTGGCTGACTTCAAGACGTGTGCCTTCGGCGCCGTGCAGCGTGACGACACTGCCATCATTATGCATTTCCCCGTACTCGATAAAGTTGTTGAAGCCGATAAAACGCGCGACGAACTCGGTCGTCGGGTATTTATAAATGGTCGACGGCGCATCCAGCTGCTCGATGATGCCTTTATTCATTATGGCCACCTTATCCGAGATAGAGAAGCACTCCTCCTGATCATGGGAGACGTATACCGTCGTAATGCCGAGCTGCTTCTGAATGCGGCGGATCTCGACGCGCATGTTGACGCGCAGGTTCGCGTCCAGGTTGCTAAGCGGCTCGTCGAACAGCAGCAAATCGGGCTGGATGACAAGCGCGCGGGCAATAGCGACACGCTGGCGCTGACCACCGGACAGTTCACCTGGGAAGCGCTTCTCGAAGCCCTTCAGGTCAACGACCTCCAGCATTTCTTGCACGCGCTTCGCGATCTGCGATTGGTCCACTTTGCGTAAGCGCAGGCCGTAAGCAACGTTGTCATATACCGTCATATGCGGGAAGAGCGCATAGCTCTGGAATACGAAGCCGAAGTTGCGCTTGTTGACAGGCACGCGCGTATAATCCTTCCCTTTGAACATGAATTTGCCGTCTTTCGCTTCGAGGAAGCCTGCAATGAGGCGAAGCGTCGTCGTCTTGCCGCACCCCGACGGGCCGAGCAGCGAAATTAACTCGCCTTCCTGAATATGCAGATTGAAGTCCTTCAAGATTAGATTTTTTTCGTAAGCTACGGATATATTTTGCATGGATAATAATTCCATGGTCGTCTGGCCTCCGATGTATGCTAGTTATTTTTCGTAAAGTAGGAGAGTCCCATCAAGCGTTCAATCGAGAACATGAGCAACGCCGTTACTGCCATCAACAGCACGGAAATGGCCGCAATGGTAGGGTCGAAGTAGTTCTCCACATAAGTCAGCATCTGAATCGGCAGCGTGCTTACTCCCGGTCCGGTCATGAAGACCGAAATATCGACGTTGTTGAACGATTCCAGAAACGCAAGCAGCACGCCCGCGATCAGTCCGGAACGGATATTCGGAAGCACGACCGTGAAGAACGTCTTCAGGCGGCTGGCGCCCAAGCTCATTGCCGCTTCCTCGACCGCATAATCGAAGTTCGATAAGCTCGATGCAATGACGCGAATGATGAACGGAAGCATCAGCACGACATGACCGATAAGCAAGCTCGTATAGATCGGCAGATTGAAGATGACGACCAAATATTTCAGCATGGTAAAGCCGAGAACAACGCCCGGAATCAGAATGGGCGAAATAAATATCGTATTTAACAATCCCTTGCCCTTAAAGTTAAAGCGGCTTAACGCGTATGCAGCGGGAACGCCGAGCAGCAGTGCGATCAGGTTGCCAGCCAGCGCCACCACTATCGTCACTTTAAAGGTGGTCATGAACATTTCCACATCAAATATATTTTTGTACCATCTGAAAGAGAAGCCTTCCGGCGGAAACTTCAACACCGTGCTATCTCCGAAAGATGTGGCCATAATGATGAACAACGGCCCGAGCAAAAAGATAAATACCAGTGTCGTAAATAGGGCGAGTCCGCGATGTTTTTCCTTCATGTTCGTTACCCCCGTTACCCCTTCGGATTCAATTTGCGGGCAAGCTGGTTCATAAGCCCGATAATAATAAAGGTGACGACGATCATAACCGTAGCAACGATCGAAGCCATGTACCAATCGTTCAGCGTCATCGCATTCTGATACAGAAATGTCGCTACGACCCGCTGCTTGCCGCCCAGCAGCTGCGGAGTCGTATAAGCCGTCAGGCTGCCGACGAATACCAGTATGCTGCCGACGATAAGACCCGGCACACACAGCGGCACGATAATGCTCATGAACCCTTTCATCCGCGAAGCGCCCAAGCTTTCGGAGGCTTTCAGCAAATCTTCGTCGATATTTTCCATGACGCCGACAAGCGAAATAATCATCAGCGGCAGGAACAGGTGAATAAGGCCGATCATCATGGCGGTCGGCGTATACAGTATTTTCAGCGGCTCGGCGACGAGGCCGACGCCGACCAAGAAGTTATTGACCAATCCATTCTTCCCGAGAATGACCATCCAGCTGAACGAGCGCACGATGGCGCTAGTCAAGAGCGGAAAGAGCGCCAACGCAAGCAGGATGCCTTTCGTGCGCGCCTTCTGCTTCGAAATATAGTAAGCGGTCGGAAACCCGAGCAGGATGCACACGATGGTTGTAACGAGGCTGACTTGCAGCGTCGTGCCTAATATTTTCAAAATGTACGGATCACCGAGCAGCTTGACATAGCCTTCTATCGTGAATGTGCCTTCGTGGAAGAAGGTCGAGCCAATCGTCATAAAGATAGGAATGATCATAAACAATGTCAGGAACAAGAGCCCCGGAAGCAGTAAAAGCCATAAATATTGTTTTTTCATGGATATTGTTCTCCTGTTGTCTAGGCTATGATTAGGAACTATGCTGGTTGTTGTTCCAAGAGAATATAAAAGGAGGGTGCTACGAAACGGCAGCCCTCCAACGTTCCAACTATACCTTGCTCATGAACCCGTTACTCGATTTCACGATTCCAACGATCTATCCAGCCGCTCATTTCTTGATTTACTTTGCGCAAGTCGAGCGTCTTCAAGTTCTCAACGACGTCTGCGCCGTACGTCATGCCTGCCGCTTGCTCCTCTGTCAATTCGACCAGCTTGTTCGTCGGGGAATCGACGCGGTCGATTGCATTCGCTTGCTGCACTTCTTGACTGAGGTGCCAGTTGATGAACTTCTCTGCCAATTCTTTATGTTTAGAGCCTTTGACGACATTTACGGTGTTCAACAGCGCATAGGCTCCTTCTTTCGGAGTTATAAACTTCGCGGATGGGACGGCTTGGGACACGCTGCCATAGAACGTATCTTGCATTGGCGCCGCAACCACCTCACCTTGAGCAAACATGTTGACAAGGTCCGCGGATTTGGAATAATACTTCACGACACCCGGGTTGATCTCGGTCAGCGCCTTGAATGCGGCATCACTATTCATATCTTGGCTGCCTTCACGCTTGGCCGCCATGTCCATCAACATCGGACCGGTCGTAATCGTAATGTTCGGAAGCGCCAGCTTGTCCTTGAATTCCGGCTTCCACAGATCGTTCCACGACTCCACCGGAGTCTTCACTTCATCCCCGTTCACGACGAGCCCAAGCTGAGCTACCGTGTGGGCCGGACCGTAGTCTTCGCCAAGCGGGGCTTTTGCAATATCATACAAATGGTCCAGGTTCGGAATGTTCTTGCGGTCAATCTTCTCGAATAATCCTTCTTCAATGCCTTGCAGCGCATAGTAGTCAGACAAGTACACCAAGTCTACCTTCGAACTTCCTTGACGGATTTTATTCAAGCGGTCGGTATTGTTCCCGATTTCCGTCACAATCTTAACGTTGTACTTCTTCTCAAACGGCTCGTATACGTTTTTCTTCATCGCATCTTCTGCAAATCCCCAGGTGGAGATAACAAGCTCTGTCGGTTTGTCTTGGCCGCCTTCCGCATTGTTGCTGCTGGAGCATGCGGCAAGCAGTGTGCCGAGGGATAATACGATAGCGAGAGTCAAAGCGATTTTTCTCATGAAGTCATGTCCTCCTAGATGCTAAATCTGGGTGAGCCGATTGGGTTAACCATTTCGTTGCTCGTGCATATGTTTGCATGTGTTGTTCATCAAAATATTGAAAAGCTGTCAGCCAACCAGTGTTGAACTTGTTCTTCCTGCTCCAGATGGAGAAAATGTCCCGCTCCGTTCAATATAGTAACGGCGCTATTCGGGACAGTGTCCGTTAACATTACGGCATCATGCCAGCCGACGATGCTATCCTGCTTCCCGACAATGATGCGCATCGGATAAGCCGGCGGTTCGTCATGCTCGTCCGGCGGACACGACAAGGCGTATCCAGCGCTCCGCAGCGGTGTCAGCACATCCCAGTCGGCGAGCGCTTGTGCCGGCAGCACTTCCTCCGTGTATCGCTGCCATACCGGCTCGGTCTGCACGACCAGCTTCCGCGCGGCGACTTCGCGTTCCGCAGGCGTCAGCCTCGCGAGGAACGCATCGTCACGCACCTTCGCTTGATGCAGCGGCACAGTACGCACGGTCGGATGCACGACCGGAGCCAGCAGCACGAGCGCGCTGATCCGTTGCGGCATCAAGCGTGCGAGCCCGCGCGCAAGGTAAGCGCCGTACGAATGACCGCAGATGGCAAAGCTTCCGTGAGGGATGACTCGCTTCACGAATGCCGCCAACACCTCCAGCATGTCATCCGAAGTCGTAACAGGACCGCCCGAGTGGGACCGCCCCATTCCGGGGAGATCCGCATAGATGCGCAGCCTGCCGGATGAACCAGCCAACACGGGCTCTAGCGTCCGCATCATCGTACGGTGATCCAGCGTAAATCCGTGAAGCACGAGAAGCGGCTGTCCTTCGCCTATAGCCTCGAAGCAGATGCGATTCGCCGCTTCCCGGGTCGTTCCACATATTCCAGTCATGCACCGATTCCTTCTGTATTCACGGCAATCCGCTGCCGGATTGATGTAATGCCAGTCTGATTGGAGTGATTAGTGTCCGCCCATCGCCACATAGCGAATGATGACGAGCACGAACAATATCCACATGAGCCAATGAATTTTATATTTTTGCTCTCCTTTGCCAAATACGTTCGCTACGAATGCAAGCAGCACATAAGCGAGAATACCGAAGGAGACCCCGTTCGCAATGCTGTACGTAAAAGGCATGAAGGCAATTGTCATGAACGCCGGAATGCCGATGACGAGGTCTTGGAAATTGATCTCGCGCACGGCCTGCATCATGAGCACGCCAACCACAATCAGCGCGGCAGCCGTTGCGGAGCCTGGAATAAGCGCCACAGCCGGTGCCAGGAACAAGGACAGCAAGAAGCAAATGCCTGTCGTTACCGAAGTCAGACCGGTGCGGCCGCCTGCCGCTACCCCAGCAGAGCTCTCGACGAATGCCGTTACCGTACTTGTGCCGAGTACCGCGCCGCCGCCGACAGCGATAGAATCGACGAACATCGCTTTGCCGACGCGCTTGTTGCCTTCTTCGCGGTTCTTCATGAATCCAGCGCGATTCGCCGTCCCGACGAGTGTTCCGAACGTGTCGAACAGCTCCACGAAGGTGAAGGTCAAAATGATGGATACGATACCGACGCCCATAATGCCGGCAAAATCGAATTCAAAGAAGCTAAGCTGTCCCAAATCCGGGATCCATGGCGTCTTGTCTGTCGACAAGTTGTTGAAGTCAACGACACCCATGAAAATACCGATGATGGTCGTGCCAAGAATACCGAACAAAATCGCGCCCGGCACATTCAGAATCATAAGCACCGAGATAAGCGCCAAGCCGATAATGGTCAGCAGCACACTTGGATCGGTGAAGCTGCCCATACCGAATACCGATTCGAAGCCCATGAGCGGCGTGAACGTTCCCTTCGGAACATCATTCACCGTCTCGACCGATACGGACAACAGCCCGCTGTTCTTCAGGCCGACAATCGTAATGAATAGCCCGATACCGACCGTAATCGCATGCTTCAATGCGTCCGGCACAGCTTCCAGCAGCATTTGGCGTATGTGTGTAATCGTCAATAAGAAAAAGATAATACCTGAAATAAAGACCGCCGTTAGAGCCATCTGCCACGTAATCGGATGGTCCGATCCAGCCGTGGAGACGACGACCGTAGCGAAATATGCATTAAGTCCCATCCCTGGCGCCAATGCGACCGGGAAGTTAACGAAAATTCCCATGGCAATGGTGAACACTCCAGCGGCAATGGCCGTCGCGAGGAATACAGCGTACCAATCCATGCCCGTTTTGCCGAATGCAGTCAAAATGTCCGGGTTAACAGCCAAGATGTAAGCCATCGTCATGAAGGTCGTAATCCCTGCCATTATTTCTGTCTTAATTGTTGAACCTTGCTCCTTGATTTTGAAGAAGCGCTCCATGCTTGTAACATCCTCCCCATGAACTCTCATGAATGTTTACTTGTTTACTCCCCAGCAACCTATACGGACAAAAAAAGAACTCAGGATGATGATCTCCCGAGTTCTGGCGTTGAAAAGTACGGCGTGCTTCTTCCACTGTCCCTGTACATGCATCTATGCATCACAAGTTCCCATCTTGAAAATGACATTCAAAACGCTTAGGGAGCAGGATGGTAGAGACGAATGGTATCGATTCGTCAGACAGACAGCGCCGATGCTCTTCGTAGCCAGATCATTTACGGTGATCCGTAGAAACTCTCAGGCCAATTCCCGAGATTATACGAAAAAACTTGACGTATTAGGTTATCTACAACCATTGTAAAGCGAACCTAGAAGGTTGTCAACGCTAAATCCGAACATTTAAACAGTAAATATAATCCTTGTTCGTGTTTAACAATATTTCAATGGATATCGCTCATTATAATCCTGCACTAACTCAGTCACAGCTAATTGCTGCAAGGACTCAGCACAACCTTACAGGCTACATACTTATTTTGAATATACTCCGTAAATAAACACTAACGATTTTAATAGAATTTTCATAGATTGGTATGAAGTCTGACACAAGGAGGGAAGAAGTATGGTGAACTTGGATGCCGTAATAAAAAATTTAGACAAACTAATGAATAGAGGAAAAGACATTCAAGGTTTTGCGCAAAATCTAGACGAACTTAAGCAAAGCCTGACTGAACTAAATAATACGATAAAAGGGGTCGAGACGCTCCGCCAAGAAATTGAAAAGCTTGCCCGGGAAAAATCCTAATCTATTAAAATGCCTTATCCATTAGTTTAAATTCTAGTAAACACTATAAATTGCAATAAATTAAACGCTGTAAATCAGGGAATTATCGTTACCATAAAGAATTGTTCTTCATATACTATCATAAGCTCAGAAACAAACTGATAGTGCAAGAAAGAGATTTCAGCTTTGTCGCTGAGCTTTGATTGAGACGATATTGGGTGGTGATAAAGGTGACTGATCAAAACCAAGAAGAAATTAAGAGAAAGAAGATTGGACATGTCGCAGGTAAAAATGGCGTCGATGGTTCAAACGGAATCGATGGAAGTAATGGAGTAAATGGAATCGATGGCGAAGGTTCGAGCTTGGGCTTAGATGGTGATAGCGGGCTCAATATGGACATTCAGGGCGTCAAGTTGAACATCGACGTTGCGAAATTGATTCAACAGCTTATTTCATTGTCCAAGCTACAGAAGTAGCTTTCATGAAACAAATTCAAGTCTTATGAAACAATTACAAAATAATAGGAGTGATCTAAGATGTGGGGAGAAGAAGAAAAATATAATCCAAATCATAAGAAAAAACCGGCGGTTGAAATAGAAGACAGCGGTAACGGCGGCAACGGAGGCGACGGTGGTGACGGGGGCAACGGTGGCGACGGCGGCAACGGTGGATTTGGGATCGGCGTCGGGGTAGCCGTAGCAGTTGGAGGATCCGTCGCAACTGCCAACGGCAATATGGGTAATGGCGGCAATGGTGGCAATGGCGGTGCTGGCGGTGCTGGCGGCGACGGCGGCGACGGCGGCAATGGAAATGCTGAAATCGACAAAGGCAACTAGCTGATAAGATGAATCAGGCTTAATCAAAAGAATATATAAACATGTTAGGGTGATGACGTTGAGTGAAGCTCGTCAGGACGAACAATTCGATAGTCAAAACGTTGTCGAAGCAAGCGAAAATCCGGAATCAAGCGTCGGCGCGAATGCAAATTCCAGTGCCATTGCTCACGGCGGCGTTGGGGGGACTGGTGGAGCCGGGGGCACTGGTGGACAGGCTCTTAATATTACGTACGTGGACAACTACTCCATAATCACGATGTTATACACCTTAATCTTAATGCTTGCGGACGGGACAAGTAATCAGAAAGCAAAAATTGATTCTTTTCTTCCCATGCTGCATTCGATTATGGAGGAGCAAAAAGAGTATCGCCAAACCTTATTGGAGACCCTCCAATCGGTTAAGAGATAATTCAATTTAATTCGGCCTAAATATAATTACCGGGCAAAGCCTAATTCTCCGATTCACTGATGGAGGACTAGGCTTTCTTTTGGTGGCATGCGCACAATGATTTTTTTTCATACGATCTATTGACCAAAACGCAGATAGTGATCTATGTTATATATATCGATTCGATATATCTGTTCGATATAAATGTATAGAGAGCAACAACTCCATATTTAAAACTAAATGAGAAGGTGAATCCATGCTTGAACATATCATTCTTGGTCTGCTGCTTGAAAATGAAATGAATGGATATGAGTTGAAGAAGACGATCGACCATACCGTCGGTATATTTTACAGCGCGAGTTACGGCAGCCTTTACCCCGCATTGAAACGGCTGGCCGACAAGCAATTGGTCAATGTGACCGCAATCGAAGACAGCAAGAACAAAAAAATATATTCCATTTTGCCTGCTGGCAAGGAAGCTTTTCTGAAATGGCTCTCGCAGCCGTTGCAACTGACTAAGAACGAGCATTTGCTCAAAATCTTTTTTTACGACTATCTCGATGAAGATACCCGGCAAACACGACTCGCCGAATACCAATTCAAAGTCGCAAACGAACGTGAACGGCTAAAAAACGTAGAACGGATTGTCGCAAAGGAGCTTACTCAACTCAGCAATCCGCAGCAGTATTACTATCGGCTGTCCGTTCTGCAGTACGGGCTCCATTATTTCGAGATGGAGAACAGTTGGGTGGAAGACATCATGGAAAGGAAGAATAGAAACAATGACGAACAGCATGACTAATCAACTTGCTCCATCCCGTACATCCTTTACACAAAGACGTCCGGTGCTAAGCGTCGTCATCATCGAACTGTTGCTGCTATTCGCGGTATTTGCGGCAGGAGCCTATGCGACCATTGCACAGCTGGATTATACGGCGCCTATTCTGATTTCGTTCATTCCGATTGCGCTCGTCTGCATCGTCTATTTCTCGGTACACAAGAGATGGAAAGCATACGGATTCAACTCTTTATCGGCTCTCTCGCCAAGCTATCTGTTCTACTATGCGCCACTCTTGCTCGTATTAATCATTCTAAGCCTCAAAGGATTTAAAGCGGTGACTCTTACAGAGCTGTTATTCTTTGTATTTTTTACCGTTTTGGTCGGATTTGTCGAGGAAACGGTCTACCGTGGCATGATTTTGCACATTTTATTGCCGAAGGGAGTTGCGCCAGCCGTGATTACCTCGAGCATTTTATTTTCTCTCACCCATGTGCTGAACATGCTGTCGGGTCAAGACATAGCGCGGACCATTCTGCAGCTTGTATATGCCCTTCTTGTCGGAGCTGTACTGGCCTTGCTCATGGTGAAGACGAAGCAAATACTCCCGTTGATTCTGTTTCACACGTTGCACAATCTCATTCAGTTCTTGGGCAATGAAACCACAAGCACGATCGTATATAACACCATCGTCATCGTCATATTGGCCGCTGCTTGCCTCCTTCTCATCCCCGGCATCCGCAACGCGAACCATCGCACGCAGGAGCACCACGTGGCGAAGCGCACATTATAATACATGAATACATAGAAAAGGGCTATCCCGCAGTCTTAATAGACTGTGAATAGCCCTTTCTTTATCTTACACTATTCCCATTCAATCGTTGCTGGCGGCTTCGACGTAACGTCATAGACGATACGGTTCACGTTGTCCACCTCATTGACGATACGAACGGAAATCTTCTCGAGAATATCCCATGGAATGCGCGCCCAGTCAGCGGTCATGCCATCAATGGACG
Organism: Paenibacillus sp. OSY-SE; assembly: GCF_000283315.1. Lineage (NCBI taxonomy): Bacteria > Bacillati > Bacillota > Bacilli > Caryophanales > Paenibacillaceae > Paenibacillus > Paenibacillus sp. OSY-SE. Next base: position 29,105 of record NZ_ALKF01000161.1, read on the forward strand.
TTACGGCGCGGATGCCTACCGTGTAGGAGTACGTGCGCGCGTCGCCCATGACGCCAACGCTCTTCATGTCAGGCAGCGCTGTGAAGTACTGCCAAATTTCGCCGTCCAAGCCTGCCTTGGCAATCTCTTCGCGCAGAATCGCATCGGATTCGCGCACGATAGCCAGCTTGTCCTCCGTTACTTCGCCAAGCACGCGGATGGCGAGTCCCGGTCCCGGGAACGGCTGCCGCCACACGATTTCGCGCGGCAGGCCAAGCTCTTCGCCCACCTTGCGCACTTCGTCCTTGAACAACGTGTTCAACGGCTCGATGAGCTTGAACTTCATATCTTCCGGCAAGCCGCCCACATTGTGGTGAGACTTGATCGTCTGCGCCGTCGCCGTGCCGCTTTCCACGATATCCGTGTACAGCGTGCCTTGCGCTAGGAAACCGAAGTCACCAAGCTTCGCAGACTCTTCGTCAAAGCAATAGATGAACTCGTTGCCGATAATTTTCCGTTTTTTCTCCGGATCCGATACACCGGCCAGCTTGCTCATGAAACGCTCACGCGCGTCAATCTTCACCACGTGCATGTCGAATTTGCCAACGAACGTCTCCATAACGCCTTCGGCTTCCCCCTTACGCAGCAGGTTGTGATCGATGAACATGCAAGTCAGCTGATCGCCAACAGCTCTATGAATGAGCGCCGCAACGACGGAAGAGTCCACCCCGCCACTCAAGGCGCACAGCACTTTGCGATCGCCGACCGTTTCGCGGATTTCACGCACTTTGTCCTCAATGAACGTCTCCATCGTCCAGTCGCCGTGGCAACCGCAAATGCTGAACAGGAAGTTGCGAATCATTTCATTGCCGTAGACGGAGTGCCGCACTTCCGGATGGAACTGCACCGCATAGAAACGCTTCTCCGGATGACTCATTGCCGCGATCGGCGCATGCTCCGTACCCGCGTCCACGCGGAAGCCCTCCGGCAGCTCGACAACCAGATCAGTATGGCTCATCCATACCGTCTGATTTGGCTCTAGGTCATGAATCAAGCCGCTATCCGGTTGGAAGACTACATCGGCTTTACCGTATTCACGCTTGCCTGCGCGTTCCACCTTGCCGTTCAATTGATGGGACATCATTTGCATGCCGTAGCAGATACCAAAAATCGGCAGACCCAAGTCATAAATACGCGGGTCTACGAGTGGCGAGTTCTCTTCGTACACACTTGCCGGACCGCCAGAGAAGACAATGCCCTTCGGATTCAGCTCCTGAATGCGTTCTACTGGTGTATTGTAAGGAATGAGTTCGCTGTACACGCCCAAATCGCGAATGCGGCGTGCGATGAGCTGGTTGTATTGTCCTCCAAAGTCGAGAACAACGATCATTTCATGATGTGGCTTTGTCATTGCCGTGCCTCCCTAAACATATTGTCCCTAATTATAACGAACTGACAAAAGCGGAGTCAATCTGCAATCTAACCGCATCCGCTAGAACCGCGCTTACTCAGGCAGTATTTGAGCGGGGGATGCCCTTGAATTCCATGAACACCCGGTTGAACCGCTTGATATGTCCGTACCCGACGCGCTGACCGATATCGGCCAATGAGCGCTTCAGCATCCGAATCGCCTCCGTCATGCAATGATTAAGGTTGGTTGTAACAGTCTGTCCGCCATATGGATGTAGTAAACACCACTGCGGACATGTCCGCCCCCCTCCTTGATTTCCTTGATTAGGGAGCATAGTCTATGGATTGTCGTTTGTGTTGGGGTGAAGTCCCTTTTTTATGTCTGAAATCCTTGTGGCTCAAGAGCTCTGATTAATGAAAAACGCTCTGAATAAAAAAAGCACCTTTTACAGGTGCAAAATGGAATCCCAATTATTTGGTTGTTTTAATAGCCAATCCACTAAATGATATAGGACCTACTACATCAGCTCTAGTTCCCGCTGTGGTGTTTTCTGCAGTTACCGTATAGGTATGCGAACCCGATTCTACGTTAAAATCTATGGCTTGGAAAGTTACGATATAATTTTGCTCCGATCCTGCGGATTCGATTCCTTGCTTGGTATTGAAGATTTCTGTTCCATCACGAAAGATCTTAAATAAAATTTGGGCAATGCCTGTGATTCCGCGAACACCGACGCTCGCAATTAATTGCACCCGATTCGCGCGCTTCGGAAGGCGCAGCCGTATCGATGCAAGACGAACCCTTCTTGGAGAAAACGGGATAGTGAACGATTTAGCTCGGTTAAATCTCCGAAGTGGTTCCGTTGCTTTATAATCAAGAATCTGTACCAAAAGATCATCTCCCCTGGATTAGTAACACAGAATTCAGAATATGTAATCCATGAGATGGTTGTTTGTGCGAAAGCCTACTCGGTATTTTTATCATAATAATATAATGCGCTTATCGATTAAGAAAACAATGCCCCGCTGCCGAGTACTCGACTTGCGGGGCATACACTCTTTAGACCAGATGACAAGCTACATAATGATCCCCGCCCATATGGCGAAACACGGGTACCTGCTCGCGGCAAACATCCGCAGCAAACGGGCAGCGCGTATGGAACTTGCAGCCCGCTGGCGGATTGGCCGGATTCGGGATGTCGCCCTTCAGCACGATCCGCTCCCGCTTCAGCCTGGGCACAGGAATCGGCACCGCTGATAACAGCGCCTTCGTGTACGGATGCAGCGGATTTTTGAACAGCTCGTCTCGCGAAGCGGTCTCCATCATCGTGCCGAGATACATGACGCCGATGCGGTTGCACAGATGCTCTACGACGCTCAGATCATGGGATATGAATAAGTAGGTCAGTCCGCGCGTCGTCTGCAGCTTGCGGAATAAATTAATGATTTGAGCCTGAATCGACACATCCAGGGCAGATACCGGCTCATCCGCAATGATGAGATCAGGATCCAATATAAGTGCACGTGCTATGCCGATGCGTTGGCGCTGTCCGCCCGAGAATTCATGCGGAAAGCGGTCGATATGATAGGACGATAGACCGCAGGAATCCAGCACGTCCAAGACTCGATCCCGAACTTCTTCCTTCGGCGCAAGCCCGTGGTTGATGAGCGCTTCACCGATGGCATCCCCCACTCGAACCCGCGGATTGAGCGAGCTGTATGGATCTTGGAAAATAAGCTGCATCTTCGGTCTTAGCTTGCGCAGCTCCTTCTCCGGCACATTGTACAGGTCAATGCCCTTGAACTTCACTTCCCCGTCCGTCTTGTCGGTCAGACGGATAATCGTGCGGCCCACTGTGCTCTTCCCGCTGCCGGACTCGCCGACCAAGCCGAACGTCTCGCCCTGCTGGAGAGTAATGCTAATATCATCCACTGCCTTCACATGACCGATGGTGCGGTTGAATAGCCCGGACGTAATCGGAAAGTATTTCTTCAGATGGTTCACTTCTAACAACGGCTCAGACATGCTCGACCACCTCCTCGTACAGCCAGCAGGCCACTTTCTGTCTGCCGGCCACGTCCCGGAGATACGGCAGCTTCGTCTGACAGATCGCCATGCAGTGCTCGCAGCGGTCATGGAAATAGCAAGATTCCTTCAGTTCAAGCGGATTCGGAACCTGGCCCGGTATGGAGTACAACTCCTCCTGACGCTCCCCCATAATCGGCTTCGAGCGAAGCAGACCTTGTGTATACGGGTGCTTCGGATTTTCGAACAGCTCGACGACATCGCCTTCTTCTACGATTTTGCCGGAATACATAACCACGACATAATCCGCGATTTCGGCCACGACGCCGAGGTCGTGCGTAATTAGCAGGATGGACATGTTCGAGTCTGCCTTGATCTGACGCAGCATATCGAGGATCTGCGCTTGAATGGTGACATCCAGCGCAGTCGTCGGTTCATCCGCGATCAGCAGCTTCGGATTGCAGGAGATCGCAATCGCGATCATAATCCGCTGCAGCATGCCACCGCTCAGCTGGTGCGGATAGCTGTTCGCAATTTGCTCGGGACGTGAGATGCCAACCATTTCGATCAGCTCGATCGCCCGCATGCGGGCCTGTTTCTTGTTCATCCGCTGGTGCTCCATCAACGGCTCCATTATCTGCTTGCCGATCGTGAGCACCGGGTTAAGCGAAGACATGGGCTCTTGGAAGATCATCGCGATGTCGTTGCCGCGAACGTGCCGCAGCTCATTTTTATGAAGTGACAGCAGATCCCGTCCATCAAACTGAATCTTGCCTTCCACCACCTTGCCGGCCGGCTCCTCGACGAGTCCCATTACTGACATCGCTGTCACACTCTTCCCGCAGCCGGATTCGCCGACGATGCAGACCGTTTCCCCCTCGCGAACGCGCAGACTGATGTCGTTGACCGCCTTCACGGCCCCTTCTTCCGTATAAAAATAAGTGCTGAGATGATCAATCTCGATTACATTTTTCATCACATGTCATTCCCTTACTTCTTCTGTTTAGGATCAAGCACATCACGCAGACCGTCACCAAAAATATTGATGGCGATAACCGTTGTAAAAATGGCCACGCCTGGCGGTATCCATAACCAAGGGTGCTTCTCGAAATCAATCAGGTTGTTCGCCGCATCAATCATATTCCCCCAAGTCGGCGTCGGAGGCATGACGCCAAGACCAAAGAAGCTCAATACAGATTCACTCAAAATAGCGCCGCCAATGCTGAGCGTAGCAACGACGATGAGCAGCGGAATGATGTTCGGAATCATATGATTGAACAGCTTCCGCCGGTCATTTAAGCCGAGCACGATCGCCGCCTGCATGAATTCACGCTCGCGGATGCTAAGCATCTGGCTGCGAACGAGCCGCGCCAGTCCCGGCCAGCCAATGAAGCTGAGCATCAGCATGACGATATACATGCGATATTCGGATGGGATTTTCCACTCTGAGAGCAGGGCGCCCATAATAAACAAAATTGGCAAGCCTGGAATCGTTAGCAGCAGATCAGCCACGCGCATGATGATCTGATCAACAATCCCTCGATAATAAGCAGCAACCGCTCCAAGAATAGACCCGAGAATCACGGAAATACACATAGATGCAATGCCGACAGTGAGAGAAATGCGACCCGCCTGCAGCAGCCGCGTCAGAACGTCCCTTCCGAGCATATCGGTGCCTAGCCAATGCTTCAGCGACGGCGCGGCATTCATATTGGCCGGATTAATCTTGTTGTCGGCATATGGTGAGAACAGAGGCCCTGCAAAACAAGCCAAAAGCATAAACACAATAAAAATAAAACCGGACATCGCCAGCTTATTTTTGCGGAGGCGGTGAAGCGCTTGACGCCACAATGATGAACGGATCGGCGTGACTGCTGCCTGATGAGCTTCCGTCTTCGTCACACTGCCTGATATGGATGACATGGTGAAACCTCCCTATTCATGCTGTTACAATCTGACGCGCGGATCGGCAGCATGGTATAAGATGTCCGACAAAAGCGTGCCGATGACCGTCAAGACGGCGATAAACATGGTGAAACCCATCAGCAGCGGGTAATCCCTCACAGTGAAGGACTGCATATACAATTGGCCGATACCCGGCCAGTTAAATATTTTCTCGATGATGAGCGATCCGCCGAACAAGCCCGGCAGCTCGAAGCCGACGAGGGTGATGGCCGGCAGCATGGCATTTTTCAACGCATGCCGGTACAGCACGACTCGTTCCCGCATTCCTTTGGCACGGGCGGTACGAATATAATCCTGACGGATAACATCGAGCATGTTGCTGCGGAAATAGCGGGTCAGCGAACCGACGCCGAGCAGCGTCATGACGATAACCGGCAGCATCATATGATCGACGACTTCGCGAACGAACTCCATGCCTGTGGCATTGCTCCCTGTCGTCAGCATCCCGCCCGGCGGCAGCCATTTCAGGTCGACAGCGAACATCTTGATCAGGAAGAGACCGATAAAGAACGACGGAATCGACATCGCGGCGAAGATGCCGATCATGACCAGCGTGTCGAACCATGAATATTGCTTATAGGCGGCTATGACTCCGATAATGACTGCCAACAGCCATGTGAAGAAGGTCGACGTTACCGCTAGCAAAAATGAATTCCAAATATATTCGTTAAACAAGGTCAATACGGGCTTCTGCTGCGCCAACGAATAACCGAAGTTGCCGTGGAAGGCATTGTTCATCCAATTGAAATAGCGTTCCATAACAGGCTTGCTCAAGCCGTATATTTCTCGCAGCTCGGCTTTGCGTTCTGCGGTCAGCTTCATGTTGTTCGAGACGAAGTCGCCCGGCATCAATGCATACAACATAAATATGAGCAACGACGCCGCAAACAATATAAGAATCATGTACAGAAATCTTCGCAGCAAATATGTACTCATGATCGGCTCCTTTGGAAGTCATTCACCCCCGTCAGACGGGGGCATAAAGTTCGAGTTTGAACAACCTCTACAATCCTACTTCAACGACCAGTCAGGCAGGCTGGTGGCGAGTCCACGGAACGGACTCACGTTCAACCCTTCAATACGTCCGTTGTAGGCGTATACTGATTTTCGATAGCTGGTGAAAATGTAAGGCGCATCATCGTTGATGACTTGATATAGCTCTTTGTATATCTTTTTTCGCTCTTCGATATCGGTGGTCTCCAAGCCTTTGTCATACAGTTCCTTCACTTTCGGATTGTCGTAGCCCTTCACTTCTCCGTTGACAAAAGAAGATACGCCATCAGATGGATCTATCAGCATCGGTGTAGAGAAGGATACGAGATCAAAATCACGACTTTCGAACTTGGACGACAACGCGTTGAAATCCGCGAACTGCTCGGCTTCCAACTGAACGCCAATCGCCGCATAGTTCTCTTTTGCCACGGCAATAAAGATATCCGTCCCTTTGCTCTTCGAACCGATGAAATGAATCGTCAGCTTCTGTCCGTCCTTCTCCCGAATGCCGCCAGCCCCTTCTGTCCAACCGGCTTCATCCAGCAAGGCCTTTGCTTTTTCCGGATCGTAGTTGTACGGGTTAATCCCCTCTTCCGTATATGACCATGAGATCGGCGCTGTCGGAACGTTCGCGATTTGTGCGCCGCCTTGGTTCGCATCGACGTAAATGGTTTTACGGTCCAAGCCGTAAGTCAGCGCCTGACGCAGCTTCTTATCCTTGAGCGTTGCATGCTCCAGATTGAACTGCAAGTAGCCGTAAGAGCTGCCTGTCGACGGAACGATGTTAAGGAAGCCGAGCTTCTTCAGCTTATCAATATTGTCTTGTGTCGCCGTAAAGCTGCCATAGTCTTGCTCCCCCGTCTCGATAAACTGCCATGTGTCGCCTTCTGTCGTTTTGTAAATAAAATGTTCTGTCTTCGGCTTGCCTTTGTAATAGTATTCATTAGCTATGAAGCGCACCTCTTGACCTGGAATGAACTTATCCAGCTTGTAAGGCCCATTGCCCACCGGAGTGGCATGCAGCTTTTTAATATAATCCAGACTGCCGAACGTATAATCTTTCCCGTAGTAAGCTTTGGACAGCACATTATCGCCAAGCGTCAGTAAAGCCTTCGCGTTGACCTTCTCAATAGTTACCGAGATCGTCTGCGGATCGATAATGGTAATACCCTCAATGGACTTGGCCTTGCCCTCCTTATAATCTTGGCCGCCCTTAATCCTGAGGACCGTCGAAACTTCAGAGTCTCCGTCGTACGCCTTGTCATGGAGAATCGTCCATGTGAATGCCACGTCCTCAGCCGTCAGCGGGGAACCGTCACTGAACTTCAAGTCTTTGCGCAAATGGAATGTATATGTAAGCCCGTCTTCGGAAATGTCCCAGCTCTCCGCAAGGTCTGGAATCGGAAGTCCCTTGTCATCCACCGTCACGAGTGAAGCGTACAGGACGGAAGACACGTTGCCGTCATAGCCGCTCTGGTGGAAATAAGGCGTAAACGCGCCGCTCGGATCCGTAAGCCCAACAATTATCGTATCTGTACGCTTCTTCGCTTGCTCCGGAAGCTTCGACATGTCGGAGGCTGCGACCGGACCCGCAAGCAGTTCCACGGCATTCGCCTCTGTCGTCGTGCCGCCCGAATCTGAGCTGCTTGCCGGCGCGGCCTGATTGCCGTTGTCGGAGGCAGGTGCGGAGCTGTCGTTAGAGCAGGCTGCAAGAAGCAGGCTGCTAGCCATCGTCAAAGATAATAACGTCATCAATATTTTCTTCATGGTGACCCTCCCGTTAATACGGATATTTTAATAATTCCTCATTATTCCTATAAACTCAGTAGGAATTATAATGACCCCTATTATAAGCCTCTAGTAAAATTATGTAAACCATAAATTTAAAAATACTTATGCCTCATTTTTTGACCTCTGTAATTCCAAGGAACATACTATCCACTCTACTTGGTTAAGCATGACAATTGTTTAGCTTTCGAGTGATTCTAGGGGTAATATATGTATCAGTTTCAAAAAGTAGAATTACAGCGTTGCACGGTACTGTGGTTAAGCTTCCGTTTTCATTGGCGAGGTGGATGTATACTATTTTTAAGGAGTGTCCGTGATGTGGAAATAGGAAGGACCAATAATTCTATCGCATCATATAAATTCGAGACTGATCGTGAATATATGATTATGCTTCAGTTGCATGTGGATAGGTGCGTTACAATAATAAGGAGCGTCTTCCCGCATTGAAGGTGAATGCAGGAAGACGTTGACACATCACCTGACTTATGATGCATGGTGGTGCGTCAATCCCTAGCGATCGTTGACCGCAAGGGACTCTTAGAAAGGGCGGTTATTTCGAAGAGGTATATCGGTCATACGCCGCTTGGTAGATCTCGAGATAACGCTTCACATTCATCTTATCCAGCTGCTGCACGTAGCTGTCCCATTGGTCGAAGCCGAGGGCGCCGGAAGCGAACTTGTCGCGCATCTCGTCAACGAACGTGTGGATGTCCGTCTGAATTGTCGTTAATTCATCCTGCTCTTCCGGCGTAAAGTTGAATGCCGGCCATATGTCGTCCAATTTAATGGAATTAGGCGCCGCATCCTCGGCGTTCTTGACAGAAGACGGCAAGCCTTCCGCACCTTTAAAGAACTGTTGCTTGACGATGCCCGGATAATATCCGCCAGGCCACACGAGGTATTGGCTCACAGCCTGATCCAGATTCAAGCCGTCCGGATTTTTCGCAATGCTGTCTAAATACTCATATTCCCCTTTGTCGGTCATTTTGTACGTGACACCCTCAAAACCCATGAAAAACATCTTCGCGCCTTCATCGCTATAAAAATGATCCATCCAACGGATGGCGGCTTCCGGATTTTTTGCCTTGTCTGTCAGTACGAACATGCCAATATTGCCGAGCGGCGAGCCGATATTAGTTGCCATCTTGTCTCCATACGGCCCCTCAAGGATCGGCATCCCCACATAACCTTCCTGATTGTAAATCGCCTTCGGATCGACACCGTCCAGGAAGCCGTACACACCCGCGGTTGCCTTGGAAGAGATGTCGGTATCCTTCATCGTGAATGTCTCTTTGTCGAACATGCCGTCACGGTACAGCTTGGCTACATACTCAAGCAATTCCTTGTACTGCTTCGTTGCCGGCACGAAGCGCAGCTTGCCAGTGTCCGGATCGAGATCAACGTTTGGATTCGCAACACCATTCTTGTTCAGGCCGAACGAGCCTTTCAAGTAGTTGATCATAATCCATACGCCTTTGGAGCCCCACGGAATTTCATCATTTTTGCCATTTCCGTTCGGATCGCCTTCCTTGATGGCCTTCAACACGTTATACAGCTCATCCAGATTGGCCGGCGGCTTCAGGTTGAGCTTGTCGAGCCATTCCTGCTTCATCCACGGCGTACCATAGAAGAGCGATATGAATTCCGGATCAAATACCGTCGGCAGTCCATAAATGCTGCCATCTGGCATCGTAATGCCTTTTTTGACGATCGGATATTTCTCCATCATGGCCTTGAAATTGGGGGCATTCTGATCGATGAGATCGTTCAGCTTCAGGAATGTGCCCTGGCTGCCGTACTTAATCAGATCGCTCTTGGCGAAGGCCGAGGCGAAGAAGATTTCCGGGTAATCCCCGCCTGCCAGCTTAATGTTGCGCTTTTCCTTCAGGCTGTCAATCTGCACCGTTTCCCAGTCGATATGAACGTTCGTTATCTTCTCGTACTCTTCCCACAGCATGAGCTTGCTCCAGTCGGCTGATGCATACAGCTTCGCGGCAAAGCCCGTCATCGTTATTTTCTCTTTGGCGATCGGCATGCCTGCTTGATTCAGGTTCGCAAGCCGCTCCTCGCTCTTCCCCGAATCCGTTCCTTCATTACCGCCGCCTCCACTGCACGCCGTTACGAACAGTGAGAGGCTAAGCACCATGCTCATTGTCATCGCAAACCATTTTTTTGCACGCATTACAAGTCCCCCTTACGTATTGAAATTTATCCTTTTAGAGCCCCAATCATGATGCCTTTCACAAAATAGCGCTGCAGGAACGGATACAAGATGAGCATTGGCAAGTTGGCCACGACCAGCACCGCATATTTTAATCCTTCGACGCTCATCTTCATCTTGATGGCCGATTCCGAAGTCAGCTTCACCATATCCCCGGAGTCGCTCTGGATAAGAATTTCCCGCAGGATGAGCTGCAGCGGAAATTTGTCTTTGCTTGTCAAATAAATTAAGGCGTTAAAGTAGGAATTCCAGTGCCCTACCGCATAGAACAACACCATGACGGCAATAATCGGCATCGATAACGGCAGCACGATACGAAGCAGCGTCTGCATGTGGCTGCATCCGTCAATCATGGCCGCCTCTTGAATTTCACCTGGTATCGACTGCTGGAAGAACGTCCGCATAATGATGATGTTCCATACAGCGACCGCATTCGGGATAACCATGACCCATAGTGAATCGAGCATATGCAAATTTTTAATTAAGAGATACGTCGGGATCAGGCCGCCGCTGAAGAACATCGTGAATACGATCATGCCGGTGATGAGACCCCGGCCGAAAAAGTCTTTGCGCGCAAGCGGATAAGCAGCGCATATCGTCATGACGAGATTGATGGCCGTGCCGACTGCCGTATACAAAATCGTGTTGCCGTAGCCGCTCAAAATATCTTTGTTCTGAAAAATCGTGTGATACGCATCAAAATTAATTTCCCGCGGGATGAGCCACATCTCTCCGCGCAGCACCGTCTCTGGATTGCTGATCGACGCGCTCATGACGAACAGGAGCGGATACAGCACAATGATCGTAATGAATGATAATAAGATGTAATTGACGACATCGAAGATGCGGTCACCAAATGAACGGTCTATCATGTCTGTCCCTCCTTTACCATAAGCTCGTCTCATTTACACGCCTCGCTATGAAGTTCACAACGACCAGAAGCGTGAAGTTGACAAGTGAGTTGAACAGGCCGATGGCTGCGGAGAAGCTGTACTGAGCGTCCAAAATACCAGCGCGGTACACGTACGTCGAAATGACGTCAGAGCTCTCCAAGTTAAGCGAGTTTTGCATCAGGAAAATTTTCTCGAAGCCGATCGCCATCACGCTGCCCAAATTGAGAATGAGCAGGATGACGATGGTCGGTGCAATGGTTGGAATGTTGATGTGCCAGATGCGCTGCAGCTTGCTCGCCCCATCAATTGTCGCCGCTTCATGCATCTGGTGATCGACGCCGGACAACGCAGCCAGATATATAATCGAGCTCCAGCCCATCGTCTGCCAGACGTCCGACATAACGTACAGCGTCTTGAACCATTTGGGATCCGTCATGAAGCTGGCGGATTCGCCTCCGAGCGCCACGATGAGGTGATTGATAATGCCTGTGCTCGGATTAAGGAAAATGAAAAGCATGCCGACCACGACGACAACCGACAGGAAATGCGGCGCGTACGTAATCGTCTGCACGGTCTTCTTAAACCATTTCGTCTTCACTTCGTTCAGCATGAGCGCCAATATAATCGGTACCGGGAAGCTGACGAGAAGCGTGTACAGACTAATTGTAAGCGTGTTCAAAATTAAACGTTCGAAGAAATAACTGTTAAAAAAACGTTCGAAGTGCTTGAATCCAACCCATGGGCTATCCCATATTCCTTTTGACGCGATAAAGTCTTTAAAGGCGATCTGAACGCCGTACATCGGCAAATAGTGAAACACGATGTAATAAATGACGACCGGTGCAATAAGTGCATACAGCTGCCAGTTACGCTTCATGGAACGCCATATCCAGTTCGCCTTGCTCTCCTGGACCGGTAGGCGATTCGCAGCCTGTTCAACCGCGCCTGCTCTGCTCACGCATTGATCCCCCCTTTTTATTTACAAGAAATCCTAATATTTGTTAAATCCCAGATCTTGTAAAAATGAGTCCAATGTTATTTTTCAGCTTTTAAAATTTTTGAGAATTTATCGGTATGAAAGGGAGCGTCAAGACGCCCCCTCTTTTAGTTATTGTCCGATGCCTTGCAGCGTGGATAAGTCAGGAGTCGGAGACACTTGAACAACACCGCCTCCGGAACGGATGGATTCTGTGGCCGCACAGCCGACGGCGACGCTCATGCGACCCGCCAGGGGCGTAGCGATCGGCTCTTTGCCATCGAGAATCATGTCGACAAAGTCTCGGCAGATGTTCGGATCTGCCCCGCCATGAGTTCCCTTAGCTTCCTTCACCTCGTAAACGCGGTTCGAAAGTTCACGCGATGAGTTCGAGCTGCGTGTCCATACATACACCTTGTTCTCCAATTCGTTGTTCTCCATGCGCCCTTCTGTGCCGATAAACGTATAATTCCGATGGTAGTCCGGCGTAAAATGGCACTGCAAGTAAGATGCCTTAATTCCGCCTTCCAACTCCATAATGACCATATTGTTGTCTTCCACGTTCACTTCCTCGCGGAATGCGCACTCAATCAAATGCCCCGGGCTTGCTTCCGTACACGTCTCCTTCTCGTTGCAGGTCGGGCACGTTAAATCATTCGGCTTGTCACCGCCGTAAAAATCAAGCCCGCCGAACGCCGATACCTTCGTCGCGTAACGTCCGGTAATCCAATGGATGATATCAATGTCGTGGGAACCTTTCTGCAGCAGCAGTCCGGTCGAATTTTTAGAATTCGCGTGCCAGTCGTGGAAATAGAAGTAACCTCCCCAGCCAACGAAATGCCGTACCCATACCGCCTTTATTTCGCCGATGACTCCAGAATCGACAATTTCCTTCATCGTGCGGAACATGTTCATATAGCGCATGTTGAAGCCGACCATCAGCTTCTTGCCTGATTCCTGCCAAGCTTGCAAAATGTTGTCGCAGCCATCGACTGTAATGGCGAGCGGCTTCTCGCAGAACACGTGCTTGCCTGCCTTCAAGGCGGCCACCGCATGCTCCTCGTGACAGAAGTCTGGCGATGTAACCGCAATTGCGTCGATATCATCGCGTGCAATCAGTTCACGATAATCCGTCGTCACGAAGGCGTCTGGATTTACCTCCTGCTTGAACTCCTCCAGCTTCTCTGGATAAATATCCGCTGCGCCGACGACGATCGAACGGCCATCCGGCTGGTGCCAATATTTGGCGATGCCGCCTCTTCCGCGAGCTCCAATCATTCCAATTCGAACTTGCTTCATGTTGCATTCCCCTTTCGGATTGTTTGTCAATGCAGTAAGTTAATGAACTAAAGCAACATAGTAAATAGGTTTGCTACTTTCCTCATCATATTGAAAGTCATCTGCCGCACTCTCTCTATATAAAACGCTTACATATTACGGTGAATATACACCGGCGGCACATGTTTACTGCTTGAATGCATTGGCGTAGCTTTGGCCTCAATTTGGCTAATTGATCGTGCATAGTGCAAATATATCATTTCAATTTGGGTATAATTATTGTGGAGTTTTGCATTGATATGGAATTTATTGTTGTGGAAAATCTCTATGGTGACGGCTTGTGGTCATTATATTACGATGTCAACTTTGGAGTCAATACGTTTTTGTTCACATTTTAGAAATTATTTTGCGCTTTATTTGGGCCCAAATAATTAGGTTCACCCTCCTGCTTTTTAGGTAGAATTGGGAGCTTAACTCTATCGAATGGCATGCGTTTGGATTAGATTATGACCTCGCCGATCCATCGGCACGCTTCTCCATCCGGCTTCCGTTGAACTCCGTACGTTGTCATTTTCCCCTTAGCTGCACTCTCCCTTTGCATCAGAAAAGATTGTTCGTCATCTACACTGAATTCAGAAAAAGTTGCTTGTCATCTAGACTGTACTCAGAAAGCCTTGCTCGTCCATCTCATCCTAACAAGGGAATAACGCCAAATAACGATGATCGTCTCATCGATCCGATATCATCTCCTAACCCGCTTCTATTTCCTGAGTTCAAGGGAGATTGGGCATATATAAACAGCACGCCTTCCTATCAGCTCATTCGCTGCAGAAAAGCGTGCTGTGCCGCACTATAACTTGCATCTGTCGATTATATTCAGATCAATCCAAATTCCTTGCCCACCTTCGTCAATGCTTCCAGTGCGAAGGCCAGGTCTTGATCGGTGTGCTGCGCCGTAATGATAAGGCGCACGCGCCCCTTATCCATAGCTACGGTCGGATAGACGATGCCTTGAGCGCAGATGCCTTCCTCCAACAGACGGCGGGAGAAATCCAGCGCGCGCGCCGGCTCGCCGACGATGATCGGAATGATCGGCGTTTCGCTGCCGCCGGTGTCGAAGCCCGCGGCTTGCAAGGAAGCGCGGAACGAATTCGCATTCTTCCACAGCCGTTCCGTCAGCTCCGGCTCGTTCCGCAGCACCTCAATCGCAGCCAGGCAAGTAGCGGCAACCGATGGCGGGAGCGCAGTGCTGAACAGGAAGGAACGTGCCGTGTGCGTCAAGTAATCCTTCAGCACCTGCGAGGTTGCGACATACCCGCCCACGGCGCCGATCGCCTTCGACAACGTGCCGACTTGAATATGCACGCGGCCGTGCAGGCCGAAATGGTCCGTGGAGCCTTTGCCATGCTTGCCAAGCACGCCGCTGGCATGCGCATCGTCTACGTAGACAAGCGCGTCATAGCGTTCGGCCAGCTCGACGATCTGCGGCAGCGGCGCAATGTCGCCGTCCATGCTGAAGACGCCGTCCGTCACGACGAGGCGTTGACGGAATCCTCCGCAGTCCTTCAGCACCGCTTCCAATTGATTCAAGTCCTTATGCCCATAAATACGCTTGTTCGTCTTCGTCAGACGAATGCCGTCGATAATGCTGGCATGGTTCAGCTCATCGCTGATGACCACATCGTCCGGTCCAAGAATGGACGACAGCACTCCTTGGTTCGTCGTGAAGCCAGATTGGAATACGAGCGTCGCTTCCGTGCCTTTGAACTCAGCCAAGCGGCGCTCCAACATATCATGAATGTCCAGCGTTCCGGTAATCGTACGCACCGATCCTGCGCCGACACCAAAGGTCTCGGTCGCTTCGATAGCAGCTTTTTTCAGACTTGGATGCTGTGTAAGCCCCAAATAATTGTTCGAAGACATTTGCAGCACCCGCCGGCCGTCATCCAGCGTCATCCACGAATCCGAGCCGCCTTCCCATACCGTAAGCGGACGATAACGCCCCGCTTGCTTCAGCTCGTTCAGCTGCTGTTCGATATGTTGAAACCCTGCCATGCTTCAGCACCTCCGTTATGTTTCTTCGTTATTTGTTATCTATCATGCCAGAATACAATCTTGCCGCAGTTCCCGGAAGCCATCAATTCAAACGCTTCTTCATATTGATTCAGCGTGAAATGATGCGTCACGAGCGGGGCCAGATCCAATCTGCCCCAACCCAAGAGCCCTTTAATCTGGTACCACGTATCGAACATGCGCCGCCCTGTAATGCCCTCAATATGCAGTCCTTTGAAAATAATGTCCTGTGCCAAATCGAGCGGCACCTCTTGGGTCGGGATACCAAGCAGCGATACGCGTCCTGCCATTGCAGCCGCTTTCAAAGCGTCGCGAATCGCATCCGGATGGCCAGACATTTCGAGCACGACCTCGACGCCTTCCCCATTCGTCGCTTCCATCAGCGCCTGTGCCATCGGCACCTCGCGGCTATTAATGACGACATCCGCCCCCATCGATTTGGCCATCGCCAAGCGATACGGATTAATGTCCACGGCATAGACAGATCCGCTGCCGCACGCTTTCGCCACGGCAATCGCCATCAGCCCGATCGGTCCAACCCCGATGACCGCTACGCTCTTTCCAACCACGTCTCCCGACAACGCCGCTTGCACAGCATTGCCGAGCGGATCCTGCAGACACGCGATGTCGAACGGCAGCATCGGATCATTCTGGATGATATTGCTCGCCCGGACGACTGCATACTCGGCGAAGCAGCCCGGAATCGTAATCCCGAAGCTCTTCGTATTCCGGCACACGTGCGCATTTCCAGTGCGGCAAGCTTTGCACACCCCGCATACGACATGGCCTTCTCCAGATACATAATCGCCTACCTTGACATTCGTTACCTCATCGCCAATCGCCTCAACGACACCTGCAAATTCATGCCCGAATACATTAGGAGTAACGACCGTGCGCGCTGCCCAATCGTCCCACTTATAAATATGCACGTCCGTGCCGCAAATGGAAGAGGCTTTGACGCGCACCAGCACTTCATGGGGACCGCAAGTTGGAACAGGCACTTCCTTGAGCACGGCGCCGGGTTTACGTTCTTCTTTCACCAAACCGATCATCGTTCTTGTCATAAACCGATTGCCCCTCCTTCGATTTTTTTTTACAATAGAAAGAAAAACTACTTTTAAACACCCATCTGTATAACATATTATACGTTTGTGCGTTATATTGTACATGGTGTTTTGTATTCTATTGGAAACCCACTGTACGAATCGTTGGAGAGGAGATCGGCAATGCACGAACCGATACACAAAAAAATCGGAAAAAACCTTCAGGATATACGCAAATCGCGGAATTTAAGCTTGGATCAAGTGTCTGAAATGAGCGGTGTCAGCAAGGGCATGCTCGGGCAAATCGAGCGCGGAGAGTCTAATCCTACCATCTCTGTATTATGGAAAATTGTGAACGGCTTGCGTATTTCCTTCGCTACGCTGATGGAGGAATCGACACCGAACGTCACGGTTGTCCATATGGAAGATACCTCGCCGCTGGTGGAGGAAGAAGGATCGTACCGCGCATACCCCATTTTTCCTTTTGAACAGGACAAGGGATTCGAAGTATACAGCGTCGTCATCGAGCCAGGCTGCTCCTATACGTCCGAGCCGCACTACGACGGAGTGGATGAATTCATCATGGGCATGGAAGGGGAACTGCACGTTGTTATCGGCGGCAAGACCTATGTGCTCCATCCCAGCATGGCAATGCGCTTCACGGCGAATCAAAGCCACACCTATACAAATGTAACAGACAAGCCGATCCGTTTCATTACGCTAATCCATTATCCGGCTGCAAATAAATAAGCCCGAGGACGATATCGTCCTCCGGAATGACAACACACCTTGACGGATAAAAATTCCGCTCAAGGTGTGTTTATTGGGTCAAGATAGTTACTGGAGCTTCATCGTCGACTCCCGATTCATGAGGCGAAACGGCAGCAGCATCCGGAACGGAAACGGATACGGATTGTGCATGCTGTCCAGCAGCGTCTTGGCGGCGGCATAGCCCATCTCAAATTTTGGGATATGAATCGAAGATAACGGAGGCGAACTGTATCTGGAAAATTCGATATCATCGATCCCGATGAACGCCATGTCATCCGGAATGTGCAGCCCTTGCTCGATGACAGCCCGCATCGCCGCAATGGCCATCATGTCGCTGGCACAGAACATCGCCGTTGGACGGTGCTTCTGCTGAAGCAGAAGCTGCATTTCCTTATAGCTGCGATCGGCATCCCACGCCGCATCAATCGTCCATTCCGGTCGAACTTCGACCCCCGCCTCCTCACAAGCAAGCTTGTATCCGCGGTATCGCTTCTCCCGTTCCATCTGCCCGAACAGACCTGCCCCTCCGATAAATCCGATGTGGCGGTGTCCGTGATTGAGCAGATGCTGCACGGCTGTTCGCGCGGCATTCATGCGATCGTAGGAGATGACCGGAATATCCGGATCCGCCACATCGATGCCAACCATAAATGGAACCCGCTCCTTCAACCAGCGGTAGGTCGCTTTATCCATGCCTTCCACACAGATGATGCCGCTTGGAGGCCTGTCTTGCAGCAGCGCATGCCGCACAGCCTCGCTCTTTAATTCAGCCTGTGTATGAATGAAAGAGAGCGTAATGCCCTCTTCCAGCAGCTTCGCTTCAATCCCCTGCAGAATCGGGGAATAGTAGGGATGATTATACTTGTTGTCCGGCAGTGATAAAATGCAGCCGATTGTTTTGGCAGAAGATTGGGACTGAGCTCGCTGCCCCGTTGTTGCCGAACGTCTGGGTGCGAGGTTCGTGCGGTAATTGAGCTGCTTGGCCGCCTGCCAAATTTTGTGCTTCGTCTCTTCACTAATGCGCCGGCTGTTATCGTGATTCAAGACGCGAGACACGGTTGAAATGGATACTCCGACTTGTTCTGCAATATCCTTCATGGTGGCCATACTCCGCTTCCCTCCCGATTACAAATTCGTTAGGCTTTTGCAATGATTTTGTATGGTAAATTATACTGGCTGGATGGACGAATGAAAAGAGCTGGAGCATGGTGCGCATCGATACAGACGTTCGCCCGAATGCATCAACGTTTAGGCGAGAAGCCTATTCCCTCGTTCCTTGATTTGCATTTACTGTATACAGAATGACTTCTCGGTCCTTACAGTCCTTCCCATTCGGACGAACCGCTATATAATATCAATTCGCTTAAACTAAAGATTCATGTTCAATAGAAATGATGGGAGCAGGGATGCACCATGCATCACTTTCTTATTATTAACGCGGATGATTTCGGATTATCACGCAGCGTAAATGAGGGAATTGCAGCAGCACACCACGCCGGAACCGTAACCAGCACTTCACTCATGGTCAACATGCCTGGCTTCTATGATGCGGTTTCGTTAGCGAAGGCCATCCCTTCGCTCGGAGTCGGTTTGCATTTTAACTTAACTTATGGAAGCCCCATATCCGAACCGGCACAAGTCCATTCTCTTATTCGTCATGACCGAACATTTAACGGTACGCATACGGATTGGATAGAACAAGACGTCGAACGAGAGCTGTACGCTCAATATCGTCTTATGATATCCAATGGGCTAGCGCCGACGCATGTCGATTCGCATTGTCATATTCATTTTGACAGTCCTGTCGTATATCGGGTCTTGAAGCGATTCGCTCAGCTTCTGCGTCTGCCATTGCGAGTGCATCCGGATCGTCCGGACATCGAGCTTCCATACGCCGCCGACCATCTCATTATGCATACGTATGATCGGGACACTAGCGTTCAACATCTCATCTCTCTTCTGGATCAACTGCCATGCGGTGTGTCGGAACTGCTATGCCATCCCGGTTATATTGATGCGGACGTACGGCGATATTCCCAATGGATCGAGCCGCGTGAAGCGGAACTGCGCGTATTTACAGACGCTTCCATCATGTCCGTTCTCCAGAACAGACCACACATCCGGCTTATCCATTATGGACAATTGGCTGAAGCAAGAAACATACTCGTGGAGATGACAGATGTCGCGTTGTCAACACCAAATCAGATTTTGACACCCGCTCATGAACCGCGAACCGCAAGAAGCCGCCAGAGAGCTTCTCGCCTGAGAAAGCGGAGAGGCAAAAAGAGCAGGGCCACACGACATAACTCCAGTACATCCGTAAATCAAAAAAAACGCAATCGAACGCAAGGCCGAAATCGAACGAGCAGACCGCACCGGTAACAGGTTGCGGTCTGCATCAGCGGCAGGAGGCTTTTATGATACTGCAGCATATGGCATCCATCAGCGTACATGAACTATCGCTGCATATCGCTGCTATATTACGTTATATTACGTGCATTGGCGAAGCACGAAGGCGCACCCATCTAAAAAGCGCTGCCTCACCGCCCGCTCTCCCTGTGGACCGGCAAAGATCAGAGCATTGCAATCCGCAATGAATTGCTCGAGTGGCGAACCGCTCAACGGCTCGGACAAGCTCATCGAATTGCGCTTCATAGTCAAGTATTCGCTCCATGTCATGCCGCAAGGGCGCTCGCCATACTTGCGTTCGATAAGCTGCCAAGCAATGCGTCCCATTTCTTGCACACGTTCGTTCTGGAATCGGCGCTCTTGCGCCCGAACGAGCCGGCGCAGACGCCACTGCGGAGCCATCTTGCGCCACCGCTTAACGCTTAGGAACAACAGCAAGGCAATCATCCACACACTAAGGATGATCAATATCGGCATCCGTATTATGAGATGGCGAAGGAGAGCTGCAAATGCGGACAAGCCCTCTTCTCCAGAGGTCAGCCGCTTCCATACCGAGCTAAGCTGTGTCAGTGTCTCCCATTCCGAGACGAAATGCTTCCTTATCTCCTCCACCCCATTCCGCCAAGCTTGAACGGCGACGGAGCCGGCATGCTGCACTCGCTCCCAGCCGGTGAGCGGCGCTTGCGGCTGCAGTGATTGCTCGAGCAATTCTTTGACATCCGCTGGCGTATCATAGGTTGATACCATCGCATGTGAGTCAGTTCCACCAGCCTCCGCCTCTGTCCGATCTTGGGCGAAAGAATGCATAACGACGTCCGCCACCCCCGTATCAGACCCGCCTGTCAGACTGATAGCTGGGGTCGCTTCGAACGGAACCCAGCCGACAGCAGGGAAATACACTTCCACCCATGCATGCGCATCCGAAGCGCGCACGGCATAATGGCCGGGTGATTGCGCTTCGCCTGGGGAGAATCCTTTAACCCACCGTGCAGGAATTCCTTGCGTGCGCAGTAGAATGGCCATTGCTGTCGAGAAGTGATTACAGTACCCTTGGCGGGCATCGAACAAAAAGTGGTCGACAAAGTCCCTTCCCTCTGGCGGAACGGAAGTCTCTGTCTTCATGTACGTATATTCCCGCAGCAAAAATTGTTGAATGCGCTGCACCTTGTCGTACTGCGTGTCTGCCCCGGCGGTCAACCGGGCACCGAGCTCGCGCACACGCCCCGGTAAAGAGGCGGGAAGCTGCAAGCCAAGACGCCGGACCTCTTCTGGCAGTTGGGTCTCTCGCGGCGCGGGACTCTCTGCAACTGTCCGCAGCATCTCTTCGTCCAAGCGGAACACGCGCGTTTCATATTGATACGTTACGGATGAAGCTTGCCCAGACGTTGCCGCTTCATAGCGTTCGCCGATAGGTAGGTAGCGCAGCGCCGGCAAGCTCTGCGCCAGATCAGGGTCAGCCCCATTGGGTGACCACGAAATAAGCCTCTCCACTTTGCCGCCGAACAGAAGCGGAAGCTCCGGCATGAACCGGGACTCCGTTATCGTCTGCGTGATCGGGTCCGACCATCCTTTGAGCGTGGCGGTCGAATCGTCCCGCAGCGCTCCCGAAGCATCCAATGTCTGTGCCTGCTCCGGCTTCGACGTCCACCCTTGTCCGGTATAGACTGTCTTGCTCTCCCCGCGCCAATACGTCGGCTCCGGCGAAGCAGCTGTGAACAGCAGGCGCAAATCATCCTGAATCGGACCGCCTAGCTGCGTATCGTCTTGACTGTATCCCGTAAGACCTGTCTGTGGGTTCGCCCCCTTATTGACGGCATAGGCTGCTGTCTGTCCCGGAGGGTTGAAGCGTGAATTGTAGGAGGCGGTCAACGACTGCGTCCATTCCTGCAGTGAAGGCAAGGAGCGCGGATTTGCCCACTCATGCGCGTTCAACAAGCCGACCCCTATGCCGACTACCGCCGCTGTTGCGATTAGGGAGGACAGCAGCCAGCGGAACGAGCGGCTTCTGTGGTCGCGTTCCGTCTCCAACGCCAGGTGATCGTCCAGGTGGAGCCACGCCGACAGCAGCAAGCTCCAGCCCACCACGCGGATAATCGACATCGTCGCATCCATGCCGAATCCCCATTGAAATCCGAATAAATAACAGAGAGTAGCGATAGAAAAAAACAGCACCGTCCGCCTGCTCAGCATCAGCGATTGAATGGAGGCCGTCAGCATCGCCCAGCCGATTAGCAGCAGCAGCGTGCGTGTCTCCCCGCTCGTGCTGAGCCACTTCCCATCCAGCCAGCGGCTCACATCCGATGAGAGGGCTGACGCCATAAGCGATAACCCTTCCGACATGATGCCTGAAAAGAAAGAGAGCGCCCCGCTGACGGAATCTGCTTCATAGTTATGCCGGACGGAGCCGAACATCCATGCAGTTACGCCGATGGCTGCTGCTCCCCGCAGGATAAGGGAACAAGCTGTGTTGCGGATAACGAGGCCTATCCCTAAATAAATTGCTATCGCCCATAAAAAAGGCCGCATGTCATCCATATCAATCTGTCGGCCGAATTGATGCAGCGGATAAAACCATTCGGCGAACAAAGCATACAGCAGCGCGGAAAACACGGCGTGCTTCCACAAGGTCAATCCATTTCGCCCTGACTCCCGTTGCGCCTCGGCAGGCTGTCCCGCTTGATGCTCGTTACCCTTCAATTGTTGCCGGATGCTCGGCGTGTGCATCATTCTCACCTCTTTTTCGCCCGGCTCGTCCAGGTCCGGTAAATGCGAACTTAGCGCGATAGGGCCGATCGTTGAAATTAGCAGCTGAATTGGCCTGGGCCGATTGGAACGCTTGAACAGCTTCAAGGTGTTGCTCAGCAACAAGCCACCGCTCAATATCCTTGGCGCCAGCGTATGCCAGCACCCGCTTGACAGCGGCCCCATCCCGGCTCAAGCTTACGACCGTCAGTTTCCCGCTTGTCGTGCTGTCCGGCTGCGACGGTCCCTGATCAAGCTTCCAAGGAAGCTCGCCGCGCTCGCCTAGGCGTTCCGCCGCAAGAGCAATGACCGCATTCCAGGTCCCTTCAATCGCAGCGCCATCGCTAAGCCATATGAGCCGGACGGAGATGTCCTTCTCCGTCGCCTCCCGCAAGGCCATCGCTGCTACGGACAGCACGGCTTCCATCTCTGCTGCATGCCGGCTTATGGCGCCAGAGCCGTCCCTGTTTGTATGCCTCGGAGCAGACTTGTCACTGTCACCTGAAGCAGTCCGCCATTCAGTGTCATCGACAACGAGATCGAGGCAAGCTGCCGCCGTGCCCGACTCTAGCGGCCGGACGGCAAGAACACGGCGCTTGGCATAGGTGCGCCAGTCGATGGCTCGCTGCGAAGCACCTGTACGGTAAGGCTGCAGCTCCACTCCAGACATTCCGGATGCGCTGTGCCGCATTACTCGGCTCGCATCGTCATCGACTTCACTGCCATCATTCGCGTCCGGCTCCATATCCCATGGCGCTGCTCCAGCTTGCACAGTTCTGTCGAAGGGCTCGCTTACAACGGCAAGTGGAGGGATGACGCATATCGGCGCGTCCGCTTCTTCTGCAGCGAGCGACACTGTTCGTCCGAACCAGCCGAACCAATCCCCGATCGTCAGCTCCGTCCGAGCCAGCTGGTAGACGCCGCGCGGCGCTCCCTCGAAGGAACTCATATAGGTGATCGCGCGCCGGCCGCGGGGAAACAACAGCCTGCGGCAGATCCAAGCGCCTCCATCTCCGCCTGTGCGCGTCCATACATCCGTCGACATAAGCCAGAGCGCAGGCATACGCCGCCTTGAGGCAAGCGTAACCTTGAAGCGCATCGCCTCCAGCCCTGAGCTCCATTCTCCAGAAGGCTTATGAACAACCTGTACGGAGCGCAGCTTGGTCCCTGTCCGGTAGAGCCATAGCCCGTGCATCAGCATAAGGGCGAGCAGAATGGCAAGGAAGCATTCAGCCGCGCTCTCGCGATACAGGCCGAGAAAGGCGAGCAGCCCGCAGCCAAGCGCAGTGAACACATAACGCAGCGACAGCTTCATCGGAACAACCCTCCGAACCAGATGCGGCTGCCTGCCGAACGAGCGGGAGCCCCTGACACCGGCCGCGTTCGAGGACTGACGTACCGGGATGCCGCTCGCCCGCGCTCCTCTGGCTGCCGCATCGGCTTGGCAGGTCTGCCTGCACCTTTCGCGCCGGCCGGAAATCCAGGGACTGCCGTGTGCAGCAGCACCTCGGCCAGCACCTCTTCCTCCGTTGCGCCCGCCAGCGAGGCTTCGCGCTGCAGCAGCAGCCGATGCGCCAACACCGGCAGCACGACCGCCTGCACGTCTTCGGGAACGGCATAAGTGCGCCCCTCCACCCAAGCATGCGCTTGGGCTACCCGCATCAATGCCAACGTTCCCCTTGGGCTCACGCCCAGCTTGACGGCCGGATGGCGGCGTGTCGCATCAGCCAAGTCCGCCATGTAGCGGCACAGGACGACGTCGAGGTGAACCTGACGCACACGCTCGATTAGAAGCTGCCACTCCTCCGGCGACCAGAGCGGCTTCAGACGACGCAGCGGCGTTCCCTCCTGCTGCCGCAGCAGCATGTCTGCCTCCTGTTCCGCCTGCGGATAGCCAAGCGACAGCCGCATCGCAAAGCGGTCCATCTCCGCCTCCGGCATCCGGTACGTGCCTTCGAAGGCGATCGGGTTTTGCGTCGCCACTATCAGGAACGGCTGCGGCAAAGCGCGCGTCACT
The DNA here is from genome assembly GCF_000283315.1 of Paenibacillus sp. OSY-SE. NCBI lineage: Bacteria > Bacillati > Bacillota > Bacilli > Caryophanales > Paenibacillaceae > Paenibacillus > Paenibacillus sp. OSY-SE. The sequence continues at coordinate 53,689 of NZ_ALKF01000161.1, forward strand.
CCGTCCACCGTGACCGTCCCCTCCTCCATCGCCTCCAGCAACGCGGACTGCGTGCGTGCCGGAGCCCGGTTCAGCTCGTCCGCCAGCACGACGTTCGCGTGCAACGCGCCTTCGCTATACCGCAAGCTGCCGGAGGACGGCTCCCACATCATGCTGCCGGTAATATCGGCAGGCATCATGTCAGGCGTCATCTGTATGCGCCGGAAGCTGCCGCCCGCCACTTGTGCCAGGGTGCGCGCCAGCAGCGTCTTGCCGACGCCCGGCACATCCTCGAGCAGAATGTGCCCGCCCGACAGCATCGCCAGACCGGCCAGGCGGATCACCTCCCGCTTCCCGACGACTACCTGCTCCAATCGTTCCATGAAAGAGGTCCAGCCTCGTTCCGCAAACGCGGCAAGCCACACATCATAATCCCGGGCAACAGGACCATCCTTGCTAGATTTCATATCATTGGACACGTGATTCCCTCCCTTGCAAACCTATCCATATTCATAGAATGTGAAATGACAACAACAAAAAGCCCGGAACGATTCCCGCGCATCTACGCACGTACTGTGAACCGTCCCGGGCCGTTCTAGCATTAGTCTCGCCCAAAATAATAGTTTATAAACCTGCTAGAGGATGTTTAAAATGGACTCAT
>NZ_ALKF01000162.1:0-56230 GCF_000283315.1 Paenibacillus sp. OSY-SE
GTACCCATCCCGAACACGACCGTTAAGCCCTCCAGCGCCGATGGTACTTGGACCGCAGGGTCCCGGGAGAGTAGGACGTTGCCAAGCAGACAAAGCCCACTGATGATTCTCATTGGTGGGCTTTTTTTGTTTATATATGTTTTTTAGGTGAGAATATAGAAGGTAAAAAAACACCCGGTTCCGGGTGTCTTAACTTGTTACGCTTTATATACAGAAAGATCGGACTCATTCAGCTTTACTAAGCCATTTTTTCCTTCGGCAAGAGCAGATAAGGTACCGAATATGCGGGGGACCATTAACCATAAATGCCAAAACACGAGTTGCAGTGTGAGCCCCATAGGAAGCCAAGGACTGAGGATACCGATGACGATGAACGTAATAAAAGTGGTGTGCCACAATATTTTTGACCAATACCGATGACTAATAAATTGCTGTTCTTGCGGCAGAAAGCCTATCCATGGCATTCGCCATCTCCACGTCCATCTTCCTTTATACGAATAACGGTCAATGACGAAGACAGATCTTCCAGTAACGTAATGAACCCATCCGATAACAATCCATGAAGTAACTACATATGCAATGCCGATCACACCGCTCATATATATTGCCGCTAAGAGTGATATCGCGGCCAGTAAGAGATAACAAGTTGAAAAAGCGCGAACAAACCTGACCTTTTTCAAGAGTTGATAATGATAAAAGGTTCGATCATTGTTTAATAAGGTCATCGTACGTTTCATCCCTTTCGTCATCTTGAGGAATAGGTTATATATCGGAATATTGTCTATGAAAATGTAGAATAGCTGTGAAAAAGCAAGGCGATACACTGTCCATAGAAAAAGGACACATACGCTGTATATACGCATAGAACGTACAGACACCAATACAGTCGTTTGCTCATAAACTTACTTGTAGAACCGACCGCAACACCGTCATGTGACGAACAATGATAGTGTTTCTCGCATGAAATTAGGTCAAGTACAGGGGGATACTCAGCATATTTAGGTCACACTCATTAAAAAAGTTATGAAAGCAACTATGAAACTGGTATAAATCCATAGAGTATGGGGCATACTAGCTATAAAACGTCCAAAGGTGGGATTGCCATGGAAAATCAGGAGACACACTGCATTGTGTGTGGTGAAGCGACGAATGACGGCATTACGGTCGTCAATCAGTTCATTTGTACCTCCTGTGAGCAGGAGATGGTCAAGACCGATGTGCAGGACAAAAAATATTCTTTTTTCATTCATCGTTTAAAACGTTTGTGGGTGCACATTAATGCATAAGGTCATAGGATGAGAGCTCAACTACTGGGCTCTTTTTTGCTATTTGGTTAGGATAAAGGATGAAGCTAAGCTTAATATAAGCTACAATTAAAGAGGTTGTTCAAAAAGTTCCCTTTTGACCATTAAGACCTCGATAGAGGTTTTCTCATCACGAAGATCATCTGGTAGTATTTCGACATCGAATCTTGCATTCATTCTTGAAGAGCTTGCTTCCGATGTAGTTTTACTGCGAAAACTTGTACTTCTCGGTGCTGAAAAGTGGTCTTTTTGAACACGCACTTAAAGTACAGGCAAGCTAGAATGGCACACGTAAAGGGGCATATCGGCATGAACCGAAGTGAACAACAATCTGAAAATCGACTTTTTGACGTTAGGGCCCCCTTAGCGGAGGCTTTGCTTCATTATATAAGTGAGAAACGCACCTCGTTCCATGTTCCCGGACACAAAAACGGGGCGGTGTACAAGCAAGCTGTGCAAGAAACCGTGGGGGAGCAACAGGAACTGCTGCATCGTATGGCACAGCTGTTAGCTATCGATGTAACTGAAATTGAAGGGACGGATGATCTCCACCATCCGATGGGGGTCATTGCAGAGGCTCAGCAGTTAGCGGCTCATTGCTTCGGCGCTGAAGAAACGCATTTTCTTGTAGGAGGAAGCACGGTAGGTAATATGGCGCTTCTTATGAGCTGCTGCAGTCAACCGGGGGATCTCATTCTTGTACAGCGGAATGTGCACAAATCGGTCCTCCACGCCTTAATGATGGCCGGGGCGCGGGCCGTATTTCTTACTCCAAGGATAGATAAGGTCAGCGGCTTGGCTACCGCACCACATATTGATGTCTTAGCGGGGGCTTTGCAAGAATACCCTGAGGCGAAGGCTGTATTCTTGACCAATCCGAATTACTACGGCATGGGCATCGATTTGCGGCCGTTTACTCAAGCGGCACACCGACATGAGATACCACTCATCGTGGATGAAGCCCATGGGGCCCATTATGGACTGCATCCGTCCTTTCCCGAATCGGCCTTAGCGATGGGGGCAGACGGTGTTGTGCAATCTACGCATAAGATGCTGAGTGGCATGACGATGAGCGCCATGCTGCATGTGCAAGGGCCTTACGTTGCAAGGAAGCGGTTGAAGCAACTACTGACAATGCTGCAGAGTTCGAGCCCCTCCTATCCGCTAATGGCTTCGTTAGACGTTAGCCGCCAATGGATTGACGTTAAGGGGGCGCAAGCCTTTGAGCAAGGGCTGGCAGCCGCAATGTGGCTGCGCGAACAGATGCATCAGCTGCCGAGGTTCGAACTGCTGGTCAAGCAAGAGCCTTACGTATCAGTTGAACAGAGCGAACCATGCGGAAGCAACGATTTTTCGGCCTTTGACAATCTGGATCCAATGAAAGTGGTTATTCGGGAAAAAGACGATTACATTAGCGGATACGACCTCCTTGAAAAGCTTGCGGAATACGGCTGTGTCGCTGAGATGGCTGACCTTCGACACGTCGTATTCGTATTCACGCTGGGCAGCACGCTGCAGGATGCGAGGCGCTTAATTGAGGCATTGCAATCGATCGCGGTGTCAATGGGTAATAAACCTTCATATGATGGTACTGGTACACAGGCGATCACCCAGTCAATTGGAAGCTTGACGTCGTCTCGGCCTCATTCTGAGCCGGTTCCTTTTTCTATCTATGAAGCCAATGTCGGCACCACGCAGCAAGTTCTGCTGCAAGAGGCGGCAGGCATGGTAGCTGCAGAAGCCGTTATCCCGTATCCGCCAGGCATTCCGCTCCTATATCGTGGTGAAACCATCACAGCAGCGGCTGTGAATGAGCTGGCGAAGCTTGCTGCAGCTGGGGCGAAGTGTCACGATGCAGAGGATTACAGCTTGCAGACGATTAAAGTATATGTAACGAAGGATCAGATGGGAAAAGGGGAACTGAGATGACAGATAGACAACGTCCTGGCTGGTTCATTACACTTGAAGGCGGGGAGGGCGCGGGAAAGACGACCGCGATACAGCAGCTCACGGAGTACCTTAATACCCGCGGACTTGATGTGGTCGTAACCCGTGAACCCGGAGGCATTCCGATTGCGGAACAGATTCGCCATATTATTCTTGACCCGTCTCATACGACGATGGATGCGCGCACGGAAGCGCTGCTGTATGCGGCAGCCCGACGCCAGCATCTGGTCGAGAAGGTAATTCCAGCACTAGAGAAGGGAGCTGTCGTATTATGCGATCGCTTCGTGGACAGCAGTCTTGCTTATCAGGGACATGCGCGCGGCTTAGGCATGGAAGCGGTGTGGGAAATTAACCGTTTTGCCATTCATGACACGATGCCGGACGTGACGTTCTGGCTCGATATCGAGCCAGAGATCGGACTTGGCCGAATTGCGGCGAACCATACGCGTGAATTCAATCGGCTCGATCAAGAGCAGCTTGCATTTCATCAAGCGGTGCGCGAAGGATATGTTCAATTGGCAGAGCTTCATGAAGAGCGCATCGTCCGCATCGACGCCAATCAGTCGAGTGAGTGCATTATGAGCCAAATGTTCGACATTTTATATGAACGAACGCAGGATTTCATGGTACGAACGTGTAAGTAAGTAGGAATAAACAATCACTACTTGAATTGAATTATAAGAGGTTGTTCAAAAAGCCCCCTTTTGATCACGAAGTATTTCAAGAATTGATTCGGTCGGTGCTGAAAAGCGGCCTTTTTGAACACGAACTATAAGGAGGATGACAGGCATGAAAATGATTGTAGCCATCGTACAGGACAAAGATAGCAATCGTCTTTCCGGTGCATTAGTCAAAGCGAACTTTCGTGCAACAAAGCTGGCGAGTACAGGTGGATTTTTGCGAGCGGGCAATACGACGTTCATGATCGGTGTCGATGATGATCAAGTTGGTGCCGTCCTGAATGTCATCCGCAACAACTGTAAAGTAAGAGATCAATTGGTAACGCCAGTAACACCACTTAGCGGCACGACGGATTCGTATATGCCTTTGCCTGTAGAGGTGCAGGTTGGCGGAGCGACTGTGTTCGTATTGCCGGTTGAACGATTTGAGCAATTCTAGACCATTGATTGCAGGTGATATGAAGTGAAAATCAATCCCGGATATCGTCCACTAGGTCAAGACGTCCGCATGGGCGAATCTCTAACCAAGCCGATTCAGCACAAATCGTTCGCAGACATGATGCATCATAGCCATGAGCGCTCCAGCGGTGAGGAGCTGCAGCAGCGGCTGCAGGACATTCACCGGCAAGGTGAGCGTCTCGCCAAGTCGATGACAGTAAGAGAGTTGCGTCAGTATCGGACGTTGGTGAAGCGGTTCTTGGAAGATACGGTTCGTCAGGGGATGAAGATCCGCGACGCGCGCGGCTGGGATCGCCGGGGACGGAACAAACGGTATAAACTCGTGGATGAAATTGATGAAGCGTTGATTGCATTAGCGGAGGAATTGTTGGAGACCGAGCAGGGCAAAATAGAGCTCTTGCAAAAAGTCGGAGAAATCCGTGGCATGCTGATCAATTTATGCTACTGAATCTAAATATCCAACATATGTTTTTATAGAGGTAGTTCAAAAAGTCCCCTTTTGAACACTTATTGATAGGAAGGATTACAAGGCGATGTCGTTTGAACACATATTAGGGCAAGAACGAGCTAAAAAAATATTGCAGAATGGTCTGCGTTCGGGTAAGGTCTCACATGCATATTTGTTCAGCGGTCCGAAAGGTACGGGGAAGCTTGGGGCGGCTTTTACGTTTACGAAAGCACTGTTCTGCGAACGGCTGCAGGATGATGCTTGCGATGAATGCCTGTCTTGCCGGAAAATCGAGCATGGCAATCATCCAGATGTGCAAGTGATCTCACCCGAAGGTCAGAGTATTAAAATCGACCAAATTAGAGAGCTTCAGCGAGAGTTCTCTTATCGCACCCATGCGGCTGGGCGCAAGGTGTATATTATAGAGCAGGCGGAGAGTATGACTGTGCAAGCGGCCAACAGCCTGCTTAAATTTTTGGAGGAGCCGACGAGTCCGATTACTGCGATTCTTATTACAGAAAATGGTCAAGCTATGCTCCCTACCATTCAGTCCCGTTCGCAAGGGGTACCTTTTACCCCGCAAGATCCGCAAATAATCTGCAGCGAATTGATAAAACAAGGATGTCCGGCTGCGTTAGCGCGCGCCGCCGTTCACGTCGTGAACGGATTGGATGCTGGCATACAGCTGTGCCAACAGAATTGGTTTGCAGAACTAAGAAACGTAATGTTACAATTAGGAAAGGAGTGCGGAACACGATTGTCTTCCGCGCTTCTTATGGCACAGCAGAAGGTGTTCAAGACCGAGCTTGCAGAGCATGCGGACATGCTGTTTCGTTTGTTCCATCTCTGGTTTCGAGATATGTTGAACTACCAATACAACCGGCAGGACAGCCTCGTCTTTCGAGATCAGCTTGATGCGATAGGCAAGTTGGCCTGGACGAAATCGGCTGAAGGGTGGATTCGGTGCATGGATGCGGCGACAGAGGCGCAGAAGCGGGTACGCGCCAATGTAAGTCCGCAGCTTGCGTTCGAGCAGTTTCTGGTTGGGATGCAAGGAGGTACTTGATTGTATAATGTAGTCGGCGTCCGTTTTAAAAGAGCGGGCAAAATTTATTATTTCGACCCGGTCGAGTGGCCGGTCCAGAGGGACCAGCATGTGATCGTCGAAACGGCGCGCGGCATCGAGTACGGCAAAGTCGTCATCGGTCCGAAGATCGTCGGCGAGAACGATGTAGTGCTTCCCTTAAAGAAGGTAATTCGTATCGCCAATGAAGCAGATGCTTCTTTGGTGGAATCGAATCGTCAAGCAGCTAAGGATGCCTTTACCACCTGTATTGAGAAGATACGGGCTCATCAATTAAAGATGAAGCTGGTGGATGTAGAGTATACGTTTGACCGGAACAAAATTATCTTTTACTTTACGGCAGAAGGCCGCGTAGATTTTCGTGAGCTGGTAAAGGATTTGGCCAGCGTATTCCGCACTCGGATTGAACTTCGACAAATCGGGGTACGGGATGAAGCGAAGATGCTGGGCGGTATCGGCCCATGCGGACGGGTATTATGCTGCTCCTCATGGTTAGGTGATTTTGAACCGGTATCTATAAAAATGGCAAAAGACCAGAACTTATCGTTGAATCCTACCAAAATATCCGGTTTGTGCGGTCGTTTGATGTGCTGTCTGAAGTACGAGCATGACAATTACGAAAGCGCCAAGGAAGAACTTCCGACGGTAGGAAAATGGGTTGTCACGTCGTACGGAGAAGGCAAAGTTGTCGGCATCAATGCTGGCGAGCGAAAGGTGCATGTTCAGCTGGCTGAGATAAGTAAAGTCAAAGAGCTTCCTTTTGACGACGTTGTTGTAAAATAATGTGGCGGACTTTTTCACGCTCTGGGGTGGGAACTTGGAGAAGAAAGACATTTTTGCGCAGATTCATGAATTGGAAACGCATATGGGAGACCTTCATCAAGAGCTTGGTGCGCTGAAACTCGTCGTCAAAGAACTGCTGGAAGAGAATCAACGCTTGTGGATGGAGAATCAGCAATTGCGCAAAGTGCTGCACCACGAACACCATGAACATTTGGAAGCCTTGCCGGAAGCAGAGGGGGAGTCAGTGCCCGCAGCCGACGATCCTGATCTTTTTAGCGAGGCCAAGGAAAATGTGGTTGGCGAAGGTTACGACAATTTAGCGCGGCTGTACCATGAAGGGTTTCACATTTGCAACGTGTATTATGGACATTTGCGGACGGAAGGCGATTGTTTGTTCTGTCTGTCCTTCCTAAATAAATAACCGCGGCCGTAGGTGAGCGGGAACGGATAAGTTCCCCCGCCTACGGCTTCTTCATATCTAAAGGGGTGGGCCGACTGGCCAAAGTATGGATGCAGGTAAAGGTAGGGGAGTTATGAAAAAAATGAGCGAGACGGTGAAGCTTCAGCCTTCGGAACGGATTGATGATTTACTGACACATGAGCTGAAAATCATTCAAAGCTCCGAAGTGTTTAGCTTCTCCATGGATGCCGTGCTGCTGGCACGGTTTGCGACTGTTCCGGCACGCGGGCGGATTATGGATTTGTGTACGGGCAACGGTGTAGTTCCATTGTTGCTATCGACACGGACCAAAGCGGACATCGACGGCTTAGAAATTCAACCGCGATTAGCCGAGATGGCAAGCCGCAGTGTGCAACTGAATGGATTGCAGGAGCGGGTGACGATAATGGCAGGCGATTTAAAAACGTTTCAGCCGCGGCCGGAACGTCCGTATTACGAGCTCGTGACCGTCAATCCGCCATACATGCCGATTCAGACGGGTGATACGAAGGTGAATAAGCATCAGGCGCTGGCCCGCCACGAAGTGGCATGTACGTTGGAAGATGTTATCCGCACATGCTCGAGGTTGCTAAGGACGGGCGGAAAAATGGCGATGGTGCATAGGCCTTCCCGCTTGACGGACATGATGGCGCTCATGCGGCAGTATCGGCTTGAACCGAAGCGAATTCGCTTTGTTCACCCGCGAGCAGGCACGGAAGCCAATATGGTGCTAATCGAAGCGGCTCGGGACGGGAAGCCGGATGTGCGGTTGCTGCCGCCGCTAATCGTATATAATGAAGGAAATGAGTACTGTGAGGAATTAATGGACATTTATTATGACCAAGCATCGCAGTTGAAGGATGGATAACATGAACATAACGGAACAATATAGTTATCAAGACGCCTCCGACAGAAGTGGAGCGCTCTATTTAGTCGGAACGCCGATCGGCAATCTGGAGGATATGACGTACCGTGCCGTACGGACGCTGACAGAAGCGGATATTATTGCCGCGGAGGATACGCGCGAGACGCGAAAGCTCCTCAGCCATTTTGAGATTCACGGGAAGACGTTGTACAGCTACCATGAGCATAATAAGCAGGCCAGCGGCCCGGAGCTGGTGCGGATCATGCAGGAAGGGAAGCGTATCGCCCTCGTGAGCGACGCCGGTCTGCCAGCCATCTCCGACCCGGGAGCCGATCTGGTCCGGATGACGATAGAAGCTGAGCTTCCCGTCATTCCGATTCCCGGCCCCAACGCCGCACTCTCAGCGCTCATCGCATCGGGGCTGCCGACCGAACGGTTCACGTTCGCAGGCTTTCTGCCCCGCGATAGGAAACGCGCCGAGTTGATGCTGGCGTCACTTACAGCAGAGGCTGGCACGCTTCTCTTCTATGAGTCGCCGCACCGCGTCGCAAAGACACTTGAACGTATCGTGAATACGTTCGGTGCGAACCGACGCATGACGCTGGCCCGTGAGTTAACGAAGCGCTATGAGCACTTCGTCCGTGGCAATGTAAATGAATGTCTTGCTTACGTACTGGAGCATCCGCCGCTTGGCGAGTGCTGCCTCGTGGTTGAAGGGGCAAGCGAAGACGAGACAGCTGCAGCGGAGGCCAGTCAGGCTTGGTGGCAGCCACTAAGTGAAGAAGAGCACGTAGCGCATTACGAAAGGGAGCAACATATTTCCCGTAAAGATGCGATGAAGCTGGCTGCCAAAGATCGCGGCGTCTCGAGACGGGATATTTATCAAGCTTTGTTGCAAATGGAAAAGGAAAGACAAGATGATTAGAAATAGAATAAATGCTGAATAGAACAAATTTTATAAAAAAAATGAGTGGGCAGGAGTGAATGGAGCGAAGAAGGTTGTGGTAACTTCATCCTGTCGCCAACGTAATCATTGGAGAGAAGCGGGCATGATGAAGTGCTGATAGGGCGTGAAACCCGCGCCCCACAACAAAAAAAAGACCCTCATGGTTGGGTTCAATAACCATGAGGGCATCAAGGAAGATATGAAAAAGGTTAGAATTAACATGTGTGATTAGTGCTATTATATACTATTTTTCTTATTTTGTCACAGGTTGAGGAATTTCCGAAATACATTCGTGACAAACAATTTTTCCTTTAAAGTATGTAACGTTTTCAGCATTGCCGCAGAAGATGCATGCAGGCTCATATTTTTTCAGCATGATGCGCTCTCCATCCACGTAAATTTCCAGCGCATCTTTTTCACCGATTCCAAGGGTGCGGCGAAGCTCGATTGGAATGACGACACGACCCAGTTCATCAACTTTACGAACGATACCAGTGGACTTCATCATAGTTTAACGCTCTCCTCTTTAATTACATAATAAGTCACAATTCGACAAATTTCTAATTTGGCTGTTTATTATCGTACCAACCATTCCCAAATTAGTCAACCTGTAAAATTCGTAGATATCGTGCTAATTTATGGTTTTTAGCATTTTTTTAACTGAAATTTAACTATTTTTTACGATTTACTACTCACATTTGCACTTAGATGGTGTTTTTTGTTAGGAAATAAAGGGAAACGCGAATAAACAAAACCTTTTCGACAACATCATCGATTTTAAAAACGATGTCGAATAAACTAATAATGCAAACCTCTAATAATCTTTGCAAGCTGTTTAAATATGCTCAGAGGGGAGTGAAGTCCCATGTTAAAAGAAGAAAAGGTATTTAAAGACCCGGTTCACAATTACGTGCATGTTCAGGATCGCACGATCTGGGATCTCATTAATACGAAAGAATTTCAGCGGCTGCGCCGCATTCGCCAGCTCGGTACGTCATACTTGACGTTTCACGGGGCAGAGCATAGCCGATTTTCCCACTCACTCGGTGTATATGAAATCACACGCCGCATCATTTCCCAATTCGAACGCAATGGCTATGAGGATTGGCCACAGGAACAACGGCTCGTCGCGTTATGTGCCGCCTTGCTCCATGATGTAGGGCACGGGCCGTTTTCCCATTCCATTGAAGAGGCGTTCGGCATGTTCCACGAAGATTGGACATGCCGTATTATATTGGAAGATTCTGAAATTCACCAGGTGCTGCAGCGAATTGATCCGGCATTGCCAGAGCAGGTAGCTGCGGTCATTCGCAAGACGTATGCTTATCCGATTGTCGTCAATTTGGTGTCTGGTCCGCTTGATGCGGATCGTATGGATTATTTGCTTCGGGACGCCTATTTTACGGGTGTCAATTACGGCACTTTTGATATTGACCGTATACTGCGGCTCGTACGTCCATATAAAGATCGGATCGTCGTGAAGGAAAGCGGTATGCATGCGGTAGAGCATTACTTGCTCTCACGATATGAAATGTATTGGCAGGTTTATTTTCACCCCGTTACACGCAGTTCGGAAATGGTGCTGAGGCACATTTTCAAGCGGGCCAAGGAGCTTTATTTGCAGGGCTACTCATTCCGCTATTTTTTGGAACCGCTTGATGCGCTGTTTGAAGGGACGTTGACAACCACACAGTATGTGCAGTTGGATGAGGCTTTTGTACAGACTGCCTTTATGCAATGGATAAATGAACCGGATGAGCTTCTCGCCGACTTGTGTCAGCGATTCATCGAGCGTAAACTGTACAAGTATATTGAAGTGGATGAGTTGAATGCTGAATGGCTGTGCCGTGAATGGCATGCGGCAGGCTTGAATCCGGACTACGACATTATGTTCGATTCACCTTCGGATAATCCGTATGATGTGTATCGCTCGGGAGACGAACCGACGCAGCAGCACATATTGCTGTGGGATGGTCATGACCAAGTGATGGAATTGTCCAAAAAATCGGACATCGTGCGTTCCATCAGCGGCATTCGCCGTGGAAATCATTACATTTATTTCCCGATGGACAAGCTTCAAGCGGTGGAACACCGGCTCACGGATGAAGTGAAGCGGATGTTCCTGCAGCGAAAAAATTGAGTCCAAGAACTGGTCGATGGATGGAAAGTGAAACAAGCTCTTTAAATTAAGAAGGAGAAAGTAATCAATACAATTTTAAAAGGAGCGCATTGACGTGTTATTTGATACGCATACCCATTTGGACAACGAAGCATTTGACGAGGATCGCGAGGCAATGATCGCTCATGCTGTGGAGCAGGGCGTTACACGTATGGTCAATGTCGGCTTTAACCGCGAGACTATTCCTACAACAATGGCGTTAGCTGAGAAATATGATTTCATATATGCGGCTGTAGGCTGGCATCCGGTGGATGCCATAACGATGAAGCCAGAGGATATCGATTGGATTGCCGAGCTCACCAAGCATGACAAAGTCGTCGCCATCGGCGAGATTGGTCTCGACTATCATTGGGATACTTCACCGAAGGATGTTCAGCAGCGTGTATTTCGTCAGCAGATCGGGCTGGCCCGGGAGTTGAACATGCCCATCGTCATTCATAATCGCGAGGCGCATGAAGATGTGATTCGTATTTTGCGTGAAGAGAAGGCGAGTGAAGTCGGCGGGATTATGCATTCCTTCTCTGGCAGCTGGGAGACTGCAAAAATGTGTCTGGACATGGGGTTCTACCTTTCCTTTGGCGGACCGATTACGTTTAAAAATGCAAAGCAGCCCAAAGAAGTGCTTGTAAAGATACCCGATGACCGATTACTCGTCGAAACGGATTCCCCATATTTGACTCCTCACCCTTTTCGCGGGAAAAGAAACGAGTCTGCTCATGTGCGTCTCGTAGCAGAGGCAGCGGCGCAATTGAAAGGAATGGAATTTGAAGAATTTTGCAGAATAACGACTGAAAACGGACTGACATGTTTTGACATACGGTGAAAATCAATGAAAAACCGATGAAATAAAGTTCTAGACCACAAGATAAGTGGATTTGTTCACGAAAAAGCGATTTTGTTACTTTTTTTTAACCCTTTTTGACTTAAAACGTGATTGATACCATCTTTACAAGGTGATTGCAAACACGATATGATTTCTCACAGATGTTCGTAAACACTTGAATATTGTTCCAACCAACCAGTATCGCTTAATCTCCATTTTGGAGAGCGGGGGAACCAAAGCGCGAACAATCCGGGAATGAATACATGTTCATTCATGCGGAATGTATCCTAGGGGTGAATTCTGAACAGCCGAGCCATGAGCCGGTGAGTTGAGATAGGGCGACTCTCACAAGCCCGAACCCGACAGCTAACCTCGTCAGCGTATCGGAGAGAGGGGTCCGCGTGCGTCCTACACTGTTGACGTTTGGGTTTCATTTGGGAAGCCACGACAAGAGTCGCCTCTTACGCTAGGCTTCTTTTGTTTTCTCTTGAAACTTCTTTTTTCGAATAAAGAAAAGAAAGACGTCATAGGGTTATGAAATAGGAGGTGGGAGCAGCCGTTACTGGAGTTGGTGTGAAGAATTCGACCATAGCTTGCACATGAGCTCGATAGATGAACGTATTCTTCGCAAACATTCTTGATATAGTCGCGTCAGATGGAATCATGCAAAACACTCGACGGCGGGACTATGTAAGGAGGACCGAGAAGTGGGAGAGATCGTTAATGACGAAACCCATGAACCCCGATCATCCAGCATGTCGCTCGCAATGCGATGGAAGCATGAAAATGTACGTGTCGTGTCTGTCATTGCTGCTGTTGCGGTTGTTATCACGTTGATTACGGTATTATATATGTATGGTGCATCGAAGAAGACACTGTCCATCCGCGTAGATGGACAAGAGCACGCTATAGAAACACGCCAAGATACGCTTCGTAATGTTTTGGATGAGCATGCGATAGCGGTAGGGGCACATGATGCCGTATCCAAACCGTTGGATACGGAAATAACAGATGGCGATAAGATCGTCATCGAACGCGCGTTACCCGTTAACGTGATGGTAGACGGACAGAAGAAGACGCATTATACGACCAAAAAATCGGTGAGCGAGGCTTTAGTATCGCTTCAAATACCTGTCAAGACGGCTGACAAGGTATATCCGGGTCAAGATGCTGCCGTTGCAAATAATATGGACATTCGTATCGTGCGTGTCAGTAAGAACGTAGAAGAGCGAAAAGTGAAGGTTCCATTCCAAGTCGTCAAGAAAGCTGATCCTACCTTGTTGAAGGGGAAGACGAAGACGGTTCAAAAGGGGAAAGAGGGAATCGTCGTCCAAAAGATTGAAAAAGTATATGAGGACGGCAAACTCGTATATTCGAAGTTAGTGGATAAGTCCGTTCAGACGAAGCAGGTCAATCAGGTTCTAGCCTATGGAACGAAGAAGGAACCTGAAGTGGTCGTTCTGTCGGCAAGCTCTCCGAGTGTCGGCTCTGGCAAAGGGGGCAAGGTCGGCTTCGATTACAAGGATATGCTGGAGAACGTTCAATTAACCGCCTATACGGAACAAGAAGGGTCACCGGGAGCCAAGACCGCCTCCGGCACCAAGGTGGTGGAAGGACGTACGATCGCGGTAGATCCGAAGCTCATTCCGCTTGGATGGTGGGTGTATATCGAGGGCGTCGGATTCCGACGTGCTGAAGATACAGGCGGAGCGGTAAAAGGTAAAATTATTGACGTTTATTACGAAAGCAAAGGTGCTGTACGCAAGTTTGGCAGGAAAAAGGGCCATACGGTGTATGTGATCGGTCCGGTGAAGCCGGAAGCGAATTAATTGATTCGATGACGCGGCAGAAGCCACGCGGTTTGCTGCCGTGTATTTAGGATATAGTAATGAATAACGATTTATGTCATGCTAAGAAGAGGGAGATCCCTCTTCTTTTGTGCTTTTTAGAGTTGTTCAAAAAGTCCCCTTTTGATCACGGAGTATCGCAAGATGTGATTCGGCATCGAATCTTGCATTCACCCTCGAAGAGGTTATGCTTCCGAAGTATGTTTCCTACGGAAACATTTCAGGTGCTCATGTAGTCTCGCCTACACCGCGCTCCTCCTTCTTCGGGTTCTTGCAACCTCCTCGGTGCTGAAAAGCGGCCTTTTTGAACATCTATTTAAATAAGTTACGTGCTCAAAAGTGGGGGACATGAGGAAGGAGTAAGAACGTTGATACGAGAAGTAATCGTCGTGGAAGGAAAAGACGACACCGTTGCAATTCAGCGCGCTGTGGAAGCCGATACGATCGAGACGGGGGGATCGGCTCTCAATGATATGACCATCCGCCGCATTGCTCTGGCGCAAGAGCGGCGCGGTGTTATTATATTTACGGATCCCGACCATGCCGGGGAGCGCATTCGCAAGCTGATCGCTGCGCAGGTTCCCGGCTGCAAGCACGCGTTCTTGCCAAGGCACGAGGCGATTGCAAAAGGGGATCTCGGGGTGGAGAACGCCTCCCCTGAAGCGGTACGTAGAGCGCTGCAGCAGATACGGACAGAAATGCCTGCATTACATACGGAGCTTACGTGGACAGATTTGGTGGAAGCTGGGCTTACAACTTTTGCAGGTTCCGCCGAACGCCGCAGACAATTGGGTGAAAGACTGGGTATCGGCTATTGCAATGCGAAGCAGATGTTAAAACGCTGCGCTATGTTTCAAATCGGGCGGGAAGAGTTCGAACAGGCATTGCATGAACTGGAGGAATCCAATCTCACCGCGCAACAACAGCAGAAGGAGACATGAACGAATGAATCACTCGTTTACGGATATTGCAACACCTTCGCGAACGAAGGAAATTGTTCGCAAACACGGCTTCTCTTTTAAGAAGAGCTTGGGACAAAATTTCTTGATCGATATGAATATAATGCGGCGCATTGTCGATGCAGCCGAACTGGATGCCTCTACAGGGGCTTTAGAGATTGGTCCAGGGATTGGAGCGCTTACCGAACAGTTGGCGAAGCGAGCGGGCCGTGTAGCGGCTGTAGAGATTGATCAGCGTCTCATCCCCATTCTGGACGAAGTGATGGAACCATATCCAAATGTGCAGGTCGTTCATGGCGATGTGCTGAAGGTGGATTTGCAAGAGTTATTCCGCGAACAGTTTCATGGGATGGACAAGGTAAGCGTCGTGGCCAACCTTCCTTACTACGTGACCACACCGATTATGATGAAGCTGTTGGAAGAACAACTTCCGCTGAAGCATATTGTCGTCATGATACAGAAGGAAGTGGCTGAGCGCATGGCAGCGAGTCCGGGAGGCAAGGATTACGGCAGCTTAAGTGTGGCTGTGCAATACTATGCCGAGCCAGAGCTGATTTGCACTGTTCCGGGTACGGTCTTTATCCCGCAGCCTAATGTAGAGTCTACCGTTATTCGACTGCGCGTAAGGGAGGAGCCTCCTGTTCAAGTAGCGGACGAGCAGCATCTATTTGAGGTCGTGCAGGCGAGCTTTGCTCAGCGGCGCAAGACGCTGTGGAACAATTTAAAGGCGCGCTACGGCAGCGTGTGTGGAACGGATGCGCTGGCTGAAGCGGTTGCTACTGCCGGCATTGAGCCGACAAGACGCGGGGAGACGCTGTCTCTTGAAGAATTTGCCCGCTTAAGCGATAGCATAGGACGTGCGGTCAACGCAGCTGAATAATTCAGCACGGTGCGAGCTAACCGTGATGGTCGCCAATGTAGGCAATCACCAAACTGCACTTTTGCCCATAGGATAGTTGGAGAGGTGATCGATCCTATGAAGCAAGGAGATCTGGTCGTACGTAAGTCATACGGCGGCGATATTACATTCCGCATTGATGCGGTTTTTCAGGATACGGCGATTATAAAAGGGACTGAATTTCGTCTGCTCGCCGATTCTCCAGTTCGAGATTTGGTCAATGTTTCGCAAGCAACAATTAAGCGTCGTACGCAGCAAGCTCATATTACTATGCTGGAATCAGTCAAGGCAATTGAGCAACATCAACGCCAACAGACCGAACGCCGCCGCGCCGAGTTTCAATTTGCCGAGGTTCCCCATTCATCTGCTTATTTTGATATGCCTGGCAAGGTGCTTCATTTGGATGGTGATTCGAACTATTTGCAGAAGAGCATGGCGATATATAATCAGCTTCGAGTACCGGCCGAGGGGCATTACGTGCATGAGGCGAATATGGCGGATATGCTGTACCGCTTGCTTCCCCGCGTGCATCCGGACATCGTCGTCATTACAGGGCATGATGGAGTATTGAAAAGTATGAAGGATCGGGATTTATATAGCTTGCAAAGCTATAAAAATTCAAAAAATTTCGTGAATGCCGTACAAACCGCGAGACAGTTCGAACGCCATCTTGATTTACTGACCATCGTAGCGGGAGCTTGCCAATCCCATTTCGAGGCGCTGCTGCAATCTGGTGCGAACTTCGCCAGTTCACCCGGCCGGATTATGATTCATGCATTGGATCCGGTGTATGTCGCTGTGCAAGCCTCGTATACGTCGATTCGCGAAACGGTACAGATAGGCGATATCACATCACATACGATGACGGGACTGGAAGGAGTGGGCGGAATCGAGACACGAGGGAGCTATCGTGTTGGGATGCCGAAATGGAAAGATTTATCCAATTTGGACGTAACACCGTCCGTAATTTGAATAAAAAACGATGAATTGTAGAAACTTAAGAAATTGGGCAAAAAAACACATTGACACCTAACAAAGCTTGTTGTTATAATTATTTATTTAATTTGACATTTCCTCTAACTTTGTTTATAATGGACAAGGAAAGAGGTGGTAGCTACAATGGCGAGAAATGCGCTATTTGAAATTCGTCGCTGTCTTGAAGCTCATGTCGGCCAGAAGATTTTGCTCCGTGCAAACGGTGGTCGTCGTAAGACGATTGAACGCACGGGTGTGTTGGAAGAAACCTACCCTTCTGTATTTATTGTCAAGTTGGACCAGGAACAGAACGCGTTCAAACGAGTGTCCTATAGCTATGCAGATATATTAACAGAATCGGTCGAAGTGACCGTATGCGCCGAGAATGGCGAAATGAAGATTGAATACGTTCGTGGTTGAACGTTCATGACGGGCAGTCCTTAATGGGCTGCTTTTTTGTTGCCCACAAATATGATCGGCTTGCAGCGAATAACCCCTTTTGCTGTAACCAACATTATAGATACACGCCTCGCGCAGCGTTTTAAATGCGCCACATTTTTGGAATCGGTCCGGATTCCGCCGAAGGAGGTATGACGATGAGTCGAAGAAGACGCAGCAGCTTTATGTCTGAGGAGTTGAAGTACGAATTAGCAAAAGACCTCGGCTTCTATGACACCGTTACCCAATATGGGTGGGGAGCCATCCGAGCCAAAGATGCAGGAGATATGGTAAAGCGTGCCATTCAATTGGCCGAGCAAGCCGCAGCGAAGAAATAATTGATTGTTCTGCCAAAAAAAGCGAACGGAATGACATCATCGTCACTCTGTTCGCTTTCCTTATTCATTGGCGGGAAAATGGTTGGATC
This sequence comes from Paenibacillus sp. OSY-SE, assembly GCF_000283315.1. Taxonomy (NCBI): domain Bacteria; kingdom Bacillati; phylum Bacillota; class Bacilli; order Caryophanales; family Paenibacillaceae; genus Paenibacillus; species Paenibacillus sp. OSY-SE. Next base: position 17,502 of record NZ_ALKF01000162.1, read on the forward strand.
AAGTAAAAAAAGGAAAAGATGGTACCGATGATATCCCGTTCTACGCGAATGACTTGCCAAGTAGAGTCTGTTATAATAACGTAAGCGATCCGTAGGATAAAGAAGGGTGAACGCGAGTGAAAGTATACGAGAAGGCGCCAGCCAAAATTAATTTGCTACTGGACGTGTTACGCAAGCGTGAGGACGGATATCACGACGTCGAAATGGTAATGACGATGGTGGACCTAGCGGACCGTCTCGAAATGGAGGAGCTGCCTCGCGACACGATTATCATCTCCAGTCAGGCAGGTTACATACCGTTAGATGAGAAAAACTTGGCGTTCCAAGCGGCAAAATTAATTAAAGAACGATATGAAGTGAAGCAAGGCGTATATATTCATCTGGACAAAAAGATTCCTGTCGCGGCGGGCTTGGCCGGGGGCAGCAGCGATGCTGCGGCGACGCTGCGCGGCTTGAACCGGCTGTGGCGGCTCGGCATTTCGGACGAGGAGCTGCAGCGGTTAGGAGCGGAGCTTGGTTCGGATGTGCCGTTCTGCGTAACGGGAGGAACTGCGATTGCGCGGGGGCGGGGCGAGAAGCTGGAAACGATCGAGAATCCGCCGCAATGCTGGGTGGTGCTTGCCAAGCCGCCAATCAACGTATCTACGGCCGATGTCTACGGTCGTCTAAGGGCACAGCATATTCAAGAGCACCCTTCCTTAGCGAGGATGCTGCAGGCGATTCAAGGCCAGGACTTTCATACCCTGTGCGAATCGCTTGGCAACGTGCTGGAGGACGTTACACTGCCGATGCACCCGGAGGTGCAGCAGTTGAAGGAAACGATGGAGAAGCTCGGTGCAGAAGGCGTGCTCATGTCCGGAAGCGGCCCGACGGTATTCGGCTTAGTGTCCAAGGAATCCAAGATAGCACGTATTTACAATGGCTTGCGCGGATTTTGCAAGGAAGTATATGCCGTCCGCATGCTCTCCTAAAGGTTAACTTTTGATCACGAAGCATGACAGTAAGTATTTCGACATCGAATCTTGCATTCACCCTAGAAGTCCGGTGCTCATGTAGTTTGCCTACACTCCGCTCCTCCTTCTTCGGGTTCATGCAACCTTCTTGGTGCTGAAAAGTTAACTTTTGATCACGAAGCATGACAGTAAGTGGTTTCGACATCGGTGGAACTTAAGACAATTTCGTTACACAAAATGAAATTTTTGTCTTGACAATCAGTTGTTGTCTTGATAATTAACGTACATTCATGTAGTATTTACAATATATTATTCGGTTTTGAGCGAGGGGTTAGGATGAAAAAATTGAAGCGCAGCGCTCGTCTGGTCGAAATGACGCAATATCTCATGTCTAATCCGCATAAGCTCATCTCTCTCACAACCTTCGCAGAACGATACGGGGCGGCCAAGTCTTCCATCAGCGAAGATTTGGCTATTATTAAAGAAGTGTGTGAGACGGAAGGAACAGGCGACTTGCTCACGCTGGCCGGAGCGGCTGGCGGGGTGAAATATATGCCGAAATGCGGCCCTGATAAGGCGCTGCCTGTTATTGAGTCGTTATGCACATCAATGGAGCAGCCCGATCGGATGCTTCCAGGCGGATACTTTTATATAACAGATATATTAGGACAACCTGGATTGATGAATGATGTTGGCCGCATGTTTGCATCGGCCTTTGCTGGACGTGATATCGATGTGGTCATGACGGTGGAGACGAAGGGGATTCCAATTGCATATGCTACGGCAGCCCATCTTAATTTGCCGGTTGTGCTTGTTCGTCGCGACCATGTCGTAACGGAAGGTTCAGCGGTTAGTATTAACTACGTGTCCGGCTCACAGAAGAGCATCCATACGATGACGCTGGCGCGGCGGGCGCTGAAGGAACGTTCCCGTGTGCTCATTGTGGATGACTTTATGCGGGCAGGCGGCACGGTGCACGGTATGATGGATTTGCTGCACGAATTCGACGCTACCGTAGCAGGTGTCGGCGTACTTGTAGAATCAGAGGACGTATCGAAAGAGGAACGCTTACTGACTGATTACGTCTCTTTGATTCGCGTGTCTGCGTCGGATCCGCGGTCACGTCAGTTGATAGTGAAACCAGGGAACTATTTTGATAATCATGAAGTCATGGTTGAAAGATAAGCCATCTCTTAGAGGAGGTCTTTCTATGTCAAATGCATTAGAAATGATTGCGACAAGCGAGGCACCGGCTGCTATAGGCCCGTATTCCCAAGCAGTCAAATGGGGCGATGTCGTATTTACATCTGGTCAAATTGCACTGACTCCTGAAGGTCAGTTGGCAGAGGGCGGAGTTGAAGAACAGACGCACCAAGTATTCCGCAACTTGCAAGCCGTTTTGAAAGAAGCGGGTTCTTCTTTGGGGAATGTGATAAAAGCCACTGTATTTTTAAAAGATATGAATCAGTTTGCACAAGTGAACGCCATCTATGAATTGTACTTTGGTTCACATAAGCCGGCACGCTCTACTGTTGAAGTAGCGCGGCTTCCGAAAGATGTCCTTGTCGAAATTGAACTCATTGCAGCGATATAAATCGAAGCTTGTCGAAATGGCTAAAGAAGGTTAAAAAAATTCAAAAAAAGTTTGTTTCTTGGCAAATTTAAGAAGGATTTTAGTTGCGCGTGTGGAATTATACACCAAGTCTTGTTGGAAAAAGGTGGTGAACACACGTGCAAATTACTGATGTCAGACTCCGCCGCGTCAACACAGAGGGGAGAATGAAAGCAATCGCTTCGATTACGATCGACAACGAGTTTGTTGTCCATGACATCCGTGTTATCGATGGTAACAACGGCATGTTCGTAGCGATGCCGAGCAAACGGACGCCAGACGGCGAATTCCGTGACATTGCTCATCCGATTTCATCGGCGACACGCGAGAAGATTCAAGCTGCGGTATTGGCTGAATATGAGCGCGCAGCTACGGAAGAGGAAGTTATTGAAGAGGGCGCATAATCTTTTTGGTTAATATTGGGGTTGCAAAGAAAGAGAGCCAATCATAGGGGGCTCTCTTTTCTTTTTGTTCATAATGAGATATATTCTACTATGGAGTACAGGGAGAGCAGGAGGTCGGACGCTTTGAAAAGAATGGCCATTGTGCTTGCTGCTGGACAAGGCAAACGCATGAAGTCGAAGTTGTATAAAGTGCTTCATCCGGTGTGTGGAAAACCGATGGTGGGACATGTTCTCGATGCGGTAGAGCGCGTGCAAAGCGAGCGCACTGTCGTTGTCGTGGGACATGGAGCCGAAGCGGTTCAAAGCTACCTGGGTCATCGCGCGGAATTTGCTTTACAAGCGGAACAACTCGGTACTGGACATGCAGTAAAGCAAGCAAAGGCGCTTCTTGATGGTGAACAGGGCATAACTCTCGTCATTTGCGGAGATACGCCGCTAGTGACATCGGAGACGTTGGCACAGTTGATGGAGCTGCACGTGCGTGCGCAGGCGTCAGCGACGATTTTGACGGCTGAACTTGAAGAGCCGACCGGCTATGGTCGGGTTATTCGAGACAATGATGGTTCGGTCTTGAAAATCGTTGAGCAGAAAGATTGCACGCCGCAAGAGCAGTCAGTGAAGGAGATTAATACAGGCACTTACTGCTTTGATAATGCGAAGCTGTTTGCTGCGCTGGAGCAGGTTACCAATCATAACGCCCAGCAAGAGTATTATTTGACTGACGTAGTCGGCATTATGAAAGCGCAAGGCGAAACCGTACAAGCCTTTTGTACGGATGATATCGGCGAGTCGATCGGCGTAAATGACCGATTGGCGCTGTCGGAGGCAGAGCGCTTAATGCGGGAGCGTATCAACAAACGCCATATGTTAAATGGTGTTACTATTATCGACCCTGCACAAACGTATATTGAAGCGGACGTCGAGATCGGACCGGATACGGTGCTTGAGCCCGGAACGAGTCTGAAAGGACGTACGACCATCGGAGCGGATTGTGTGATTGGACCGAATACCGAAATTACCGATTCCTTCGTTGGCGAACGTGTGCAAATCAAGCAATCGGTGTTGCAGGAGGCCGTTGTCGGCAGCGATAGCAGCGTAGGTCCGTTTGCGTATTTGCGCCCAGGTGCGCGCCTTGGCGAGCACGTCAAGGTAGGCGATTTCGTGGAGATTAAAAATGCCTCTCTGGATGATCATACGAAAGTTTCGCATTTAAGCTATATTGGAGATGCGAAAGTAGGCAAGAATGTAAATATTGGATGTGGGGCGATTACGGTCAATTACGACGGATATAATAAATCCGTTACGGAAATCGGCGACGATGCGTTTATCGGCAGCAATGTCAATCTCATCGCACCGATCAACGTCGGCAATGGAGCCTATGTCGTTGCTGGTTCAACGATTACACACCATGTTTCAGATAATGAATTGGCGATTGCCCGTGAACGTCAAGTGAATAAGCCAGGCTATGCGGATAAGATTCGCGCCCGTGCAAAAGCGAAGAAAGAACGGGAATCGTGAGCAATATAGTTGCGCCATCGCTTAATTATGGTAGCATGTAGAAGAGAGCCTTTATAGTTGAGACCTTTAACGGATAAGCTAAGCAACACCATTAACGGACACTACTAAACAACGATGACCAAGAACCGGCACGGAGGGTTTTTAATATCATGACTTATTGTGATTCCAAGTTGAAAATTTTCACTTGCAACTCCAATCCCAAGTTGGCAAACCAGATTGCAGAGTACATCGGCATTCCAATGGGAGATGCTGTAACAACAAGCTTCAGTGATGGCGAGATTCAAGTTAAATTGTCCGAGAGCGTTCGCGGATGCGACGTGTATGTCGTGCAATCGACCTGCGAACCGGTCAACGATAACTTGATGGAGCTGCTTGTCATGGTGGATGCGTTAAAGCGTGCATCAGCCAAGAGCATTAACGTAGTTATTCCTTATTACGGTTACGCGCGGCAAGACCGCAAAGCGCGTTCCCGCGATCCGATTACTGCGAAATTAGTCGCGAATCTGATCGAAACGGCGGGTGCGCATCGTGTCATTACGATGGATCTGCATGCAACACAGATTCAGGGTTTCTTCGATATTCCAGTAGATCATCTGCTAGGAGTACCGATTCTGGCGCAATATTTCCGGTCCAAGCAGTTGGAAAATGTTGTTGTCGTATCGCCTGACCATGGCGGCGTCGTGCGCGCACGCAAATTGGCTGATTTCTTGAACGCGCCGCTTGCGATTATTGACAAGCGCCGTCCGGAACCGAACGTCAGTGAGGTCATGAACATTATCGGAGACATCAAGGGTAAGACGGCGATCATTATCGATGACATCATCGATACGGCAGGCACGATTGTCCTTGGGGCGAATGCATTGGTTAAAGCTGGAGTGAAAGACGTCTATGCTTGCTGCACGCACCCGGTCCTATCCGGTCCTGCAATGGATCGTTTGGAGCAATCTCCGTTCAAAGAAGTGATCGTCACGGATACGATTCCGATTAAGCATGAGAACCCGTCCAGCAAGCTGCACGTGCTGTCGGTTGCACCGTTAATGGGTGAAGCGATTATTCGCGTTCACGAAGAGCTATCGATTAGTAAATTGTTTGAAATTGAATAAGAGCGAGGCTCTTATGGTATTGTGAAGATGCAAGCAGAAGCAGTATAGATGAACGAGGGTTACGTCTTTGGCTACGGCCGAAGAAGTAACCCTTATCGGCATTTGAAAGGAGGAGCAGTCTTGAAATGGATTGTAGGTCTCGGGAATCCGGGAATGAAATATGCTTCGACTCGCCACAATATCGGCTTTATGGCCATAGATGCGCTCTCGAATCGCTTCGGCATCGAAATAAGGGAGAGCAAATGCAAGGCGTTAATCGGCGAAGGCCGCGTTGGTACAGAGAAGGTTGCCCTTATCAAACCGATGACATTTATGAACTTATCGGGTGAAGCCGTTCGTGCTTATATGGATTACTATAAAACGAATATCGATGATTTCATCGTTTTGTATGATGATTTGGATACCGAGCTTGGTAAGGTACGCTTGCGGTATCAAGGCAGTGCCGGCGGGCATAATGGCATTAAATCCATTATTCAGCATCTCGGGACACAATCTTTTAATCGGATGCGGATGGGCATCTCCCGGCCGGAACCAGGACGCGAAATCGTTGATTACGTGTTGTCAGGGTTTGCTAAAAAAGATCAGGACATGCTCCAACAGACGGTGGAAAAGACGTGCGATGCGGTCGAATTTGCGTTAACGCATACGTTTGAGCAAACGATGGCGAAATTTAACGGCTAATGGGCTAATTTGCCTTCATTAGGGACATACTAAACGGTATATTCCCTGAACTGGAGGCATATAGATGTCTGTGAACTATGTCTGCAAACATTGTCATACGTTAATTGGGCGCCTTGAAGAAAGCGGCATAGATGAAACCCGACTCGGCTTTCATCAACTAACGTCGGAGGAGCGCCAACAATATATATTGGTTCATTCCAATGGAGACGTAACGGTGCGGATGACTTGCGATTATTGCACAGAAGCGATACAAATGCACCCCGAATTGTCGCTGCTGCCATCGCCTTTGCAATGAAAGCTTGATTATACGGAACATACGTCAGCCTTGGCTTGTTTGCCGAGGCTTATTTTGAATGAGCAATAAATCTAGCAAAACCCGTTGTTCCTTATAGGTATGGACGGTACAGTCTGTTTATACGTGGAAGTACACGCGTTAATATGTTGAAGGGCGAGAGGACTTCTCACTTTCGGACCTGAAACTAGATCTTGTCATATCGTAATTTTGTGGGTGAGAAAGAGGTGCCTGTCCTTTGTTAAATGCACTCATGCAAGCTTTATCCGAAGAACGCGATATTGAATCCATAGCTGCTGGCATTCGCGCGGGAATGAAGGAACAATTAGTGTCCGGCATGTCGGGTTCGGCACGTCAAGTGATGATGGCTGCGCTCCATAAGCAGTTGGAACGGCCAGTACTCGTGGTAACGCATAATATGTTTTCCGCACAGAAGGTAGCTGAGGATTTGCAGGAGTGTCTCTCTTCAGACCAAGTGCTGCTCTATCCGGCGAACGAGTTGGTAGCTGCGGAAGCGGCTATCTCGAGTCCCGAGGTGAATGCGCAACGAATCGAAGTTCTGACACGCTCTGCCCAAGGCTTTCGCGGAATTGTCGTCACGCCGTATGCTGGATTGCGGCGGTTTTTGCCTGCCCGCGAAGTGATGGCCCAAGCGGCGGTGTCGTTAGCACTCGGAGATGTGCTTCCGCTGGAGAGCTTCTTGGAGCAGATGGTGTCTCTTGGCTACGAGCGGACCGAGCGGGTAGAAACGAAAGGGGAAATGAGCGTACGCGGCGGCATCGTTGATATTTATCCGCTAACTTCGCCATTTCCGTACCGAATTGAATGGTTCGACGATGAAATCGACTCGATTCGTTCGTTCGATCCGCACGATCAGCGTTCCATAGAGAAGCTGAAGCAGTTGACGATAACGCCAAGCCAAGACTTGATTGCGGATAAGACTCGCTTCGTCCAAGCGGCTGAAGCGGCATCGTCACGTCTGGAAGACCAATTATCGAAGATGACCGATCGTCAGGTAAAGGATAAGCTGCAGCAAGAAATCGGCTATGAAATCGAGCGCCTGCGCGGTTCCGTATACTTTAAAGAAATGTATAAGTACGTGTCTGTACTTCATCCGGAGCAGCACACGCTGTATGATTATATGCCAAAGGATACGCTTATTATTATGGATGAGCCTGCGCGTGTCATGGAGACGGCGAAGCAATTGGATCGCGACGAAATGGAGTGGAGTACGCACCTGCTGCAGAACGGCAAGACGCTGCCATCGCTTCAGCTTGGGCTGAGCGCAGACGATACGCTTGCCAAGCGTCCGTTCCAAACCGTGTTCATGGCATTGTTTTTAAGACAGGTGCCGCATACGCAGCCGCAAAATATCGTTAACGTCATGTGTCGCACGATGCAGAACTTTCACGGTCAGATGAATGTGCTTAAGGCGGAGATGGAACGCTGGAAAAAGACCGGTGCCAACGTCATCATGTTAGCGAACGGAGACGAACGGGTGGAACGCATCCGGCGCGTGCTTCAGGATTATCAGATCCCCGAACCGACCATAATGAAGGGGAACTTGCAAAGCGGCTTCGAACTGCCATCTGTTCATCTTGTCGTCATTACCGAAGGCGAAATGTTCTCGCAGAAGCAGCGCAAGACGCGGCGGGCGGAGCAGGGCGCGAAGATGGACAATGCGGAACGAATTCGCAGCTATACGGAGCTCAAAGTAGGAGATTACGTCGTTCATCAGAACCATGGAATCGGTAAATACATTGGTATCGGTACGTTAGAGATCAACGGCATTCATAAGGATTATTTGCATATCTTGTATGCCGGCGGAGACAAATTGTCCGTTCCGGTCGATCAGCTCCATCTCATTCAGCGCTACGTCAGCTCGGAAGAGAAGGAGCCGAAGGTATATAAGCTGGGCGGTACGGAGTGGACGAAGGTCAAGAACAAAGTTCGCTCGTCGGTCAAAGATATTGCGGATGATCTGATTAAGCTGTATGCCGCAAGACAAGCTTCTTCAGGCTATGCCTTTGAGAAGGATACACCGGAGCAGCGTGAATTTGAAGAAATGTTCCCATATGATGAAACGCGGGATCAGCTCCGCACCATCGAGGAGATTAAGAAAGACATGGAGCTGCCTCGTCCGATGGATCGCTTGCTGTGTGGTGACGTCGGTTACGGCAAGACGGAGGTGGCAGTACGAGCTGCCTTTAAATCAGCGATTGAGGGCAAGCAGGTTGCTATTTTGGTACCGACCACCATTTTGGCGCAGCAGCATTATGAAACGTTCCGGGAACGCTTTGCCGAATATCCATTCAACATTCAAGTGTTGAGCCGGTTTCGTTCCCGCAAGGAACAGAATGAGACGATTAAAGGCTTGAAGACAGGCGTCGTCGATATCGTCATTGGTACCCACCGTTTGCTCTCGCAGGACGTCATTTTCAAAGATTTGGGCATGCTGATCGTGGATGAAGAACAGCGCTTCGGCGTTACCCATAAGGAGAAGCTGAAGCGGCTCAAGATGAACGTGGACGTGCTAACGCTGACCGCAACGCCGATTCCGCGCACGCTTCATATGTCCATGCTGGGCGTTCGCGATTTGTCGGTTATCGAGACTCCGCCGGAGAATCGGTTCCCGGTTCAGACCTATGTGCTTGAATACAGCGATGCGCTCGTACGGGAAGCGATTGAACGGGAATTGGCCCGGAATGGCCAAGTATACTTCCTATTCAATCGTGTTCAAGGTATTCATCAGATGGCAGACCATATCAAGATGCTCGTGCCGGAAGCTCGAGTGACGGTCAGTCACGGTCAAATGTCGGAGCAAGAGCTGGAGAAGACGATATTGGATTTCCTGGACGGAGAGTACGATGTGCTCGTCAGCACAAGCATTATCGAGACAGGCGTAGACATTCCGAACGTGAACACGCTCATCGTGCATGATGCGGACAAGATGGGCTTGTCCCAGCTGTATCAGCTGCGAGGCCGCGTCGGGCGTTCAAATCGGATCGCGTACGCGTACTTTACGTATCAGCGGGATAAAGTATTAAACGAGGTGGCGGAGAAACGGCTGCAAGCGATTAAAGAATTTACGGAGCTCGGTTCAGGCTTCAAAATCGCGATGCGGGACCTCTCCATCCGTGGAGCTGGGAATTTGCTCGGCGCAGAGCAGCACGGATTCATCGCTTCGGTCGGATTCGACTTGTACTCACAAATGCTGTCTGATGAAATCAACAAGCGCAAAGCGGAGCTAGACGGCATCGCTATCGAGGAGCAGCAGGAGCTCTCGACGCTTATCGATCTGAACATCGACGCCTATTTGCCGCCGAATTATATTTATGATAGTATTCAGAAGATTGAGATCTATAAAAAAGTAGCCGGTCTTGCCTCGTTAGACGAAGTCGAAGAATTGCGAGATGAACTCATCGATCGCTTCGGGGAACCGCCCCTTGCTGTATTGCAGCTCCTTGCCGTTGCCCGGCTGAAGCTGTATGCGAAGCAATATGGATTAGAATCCATTGTGCAACGCGGGGAGGCGGTCACCTTAAAGGTCCACCCTTCGGCTGAACCGTGGTTAGACCGTAAGAAATTGGCTGCCATCGCCACCAGCATTGATAGACGTATTGCAGTAGACCGGAATACGCATGGCATCGTGAAAGTGAACGCGCGTGGAATGGATGCAATGCAACTGTTGATGCAGCTTGAGCAATTCATGCAAGAGGCGAAAGATGCGATCAAATCGAAGGGAGAATTGCAAAATGTTGCAAAATAACAAGACGCGTTCTAAGAAGTGGTTGATGCTGGCCTTGTCTGCAGTACTCGCCCTTTCTGTATTGGCGGGCTGTGGCAAGAGTTCCGGAGCAGAAGCAGGAACAGGAGCAGCAAAGAAAGACGACAGCAAAGTCGTGGCTACGTATGAAGGCGGAGAAGTTACGCAAAAAGAGTTCGACATAGAGCTAGGGAACATGCTGTTGATGTATCCAGAATATGCACAGCTTATTAATATGGATCAATTCCGCGAATACTTCTTGAAGCAGCAGGTTGCTTATGAATATCTTCAAGGCAAGGCATCTGACAAGTCCAAGACAGAGGGCGAGAAGAAAGCCAAGGAACAGCTTGAGGCCATGAAGAAGCAGGAGGGCTTCAAGGAAGCTTTGACCGAGAAGAAATTAACGGAGGACGACGTCCTGAAGTATATGACGCGCATCCTTACCGTTGTTGTAGACTATAACGACAAAGTGACGGAAGACCAAATAAAAGCACAGTTCGAAAAAGACAAAGAGGAAATGACGGTTGCGTCCGTTCGCCATGTTTTGATTGGCTTTAAAGACAAGGATGGCAAAGAGCGCAAGAAAGAAGACGCACTTAAGCAGGCGAAAGACATTTCTGCCCGCTTGAAGAAGGGCGAGGATTTCGCGAAGCTGGCGAAGGAATATTCCGATGATGCAGGCTCAGTGCCAGATGGCGGTTTGTATAAAGACACGCCTGTTAGCAAATGGGTGCCGCAGTTCAAGGAAGCGGCGCTGACGCTGCCGATTAACCAAATCAGCGATCCAGTCGAAACGGATTACGGCTACCATGTCATGCGTGTTGAATCGCGCACCGTGAAGACGTATGACAAGCTGACCGAGGACGAGAAGACCGCATTGCGCACACGTGCTGCTTCCGAAATCATGAACAGCTTCATGGAAAAAGAGCTGGACAAGCTGATTACGAAGATTGACTTGCCTAAGGTGGAGGAAGCGAAGCCAGAGGATAAAAAGGAAGAGAAGAAAGAAGACGCGAACAAAGAAACACCGAAAGACAATGGAGCGACAGACAAGAAAGAGGATAAAACAGAAGGAACGAAGTAATTATCCTCGTACTGCTGACTATGTTTTGTGCAAGAATGCAAAGCGGCCTCTCCCCGTTTCGGGCAGAGAGCCGCTTTTTTTCATGGTATGCACTCATGAATTGGAGAAATGTAGGCATACTATAAGTAGTTTCCTTTGTACGTCGTAAAAGGACAAGTCGAAAGAACCATACGAATTCGACAAAAACAGATAAGAAAACCAATTTATGCTAAAGGAATTGGGGAAAATGTGAAAATTCTGAGAAAACGAAATAAAAAGTTGTCGTTTAATGTCGAAAAATGTGATTTTTTTTGCAACTTGGATGGCTTTTCCTACGTATCATGTGTATGTATAAGAACTTGGGAGTAGTTGAATACTATGGTCAGTGTTAGAATCCATACCGCATCTCTCCTAATTAAAAATAATACAGTAGACCTAAAATTACTTACGGAAAGCGGGGCAACCATTTATGAAAGCTACTGGTATTGTTCGTCGTATTGATGACCTCGGACGTGTTGTTATCCCAAAGGAAATTCGCCGCACATTGCGGATTCGCGAAGGTGATCCACTTGAAATTTTTGTAGATCGTGATGGCGAAGTCATTCTGAAGAAATATTCCCCAATCGGCGAGTTAGGCGATTTTGCTAAAGAATATGCGGAATCTTTGTATGAGAACACAGGTCATATTACGTTGATTTCCGACCGCGATACGGTTATCGCGGTAGCAGGTGGTTCCAAGAAAGAATATTTGGACAAGCAAATCGGCATGCTGCTCGAGAATTGCATGGAGAATCGCAAGACAGTCGTCGAGACGAATGCAGGCAACTACGAAATCGTCAAAGACAATCAAGAACCGTTCTCATCGTTCGTAGTGGCGCCTATTGTAACTGGCGGCGACCCTATCGGCACAGTCGTGCTGTTGAACAAGGACGATAGCGTGAAAATGGCGCAAATGGAAATGAAAATGGCGGAAACGGCTGCTGGCTTCCTAGGCAAACAGATGGAGCAGTAATCATATATCTGCAAGAGGAACTCCTGTACGAATAAGGTACACGTCTGACGTGGAACCTTAACGGTGCGGGAGTTTTTTATAAAATATCGGGATAAAAGATGTTTTTCGCCTTGGAGTCCTCAACTAAACCCTTCCCGGGGATGATATGACTGTTCCATCCCTTGCTTCACTCTCCCCTTCATTCAGAATTGCAGCTCCTTTGACTTCAAACGACAACATGTTGCTGGTCTTCCGTGTAATGGCCCTTAGCTCCATTATTCCAAATAGTCAGGAGGGATAACGTCAAGGATAAGGCACATGCCGACACGTATATCATGGAATAAAACGGCTGATCAATGGCAGTAAATCAAAGTGGTCATTGGGCGTGCCTCCTTCCCGATGGAAGGGGAGAATGAAGCAAAGGGGCGAATGAAGCAAATCACCGTCAGTCTGAATGCGCCACTGCACGAACGGAACATTTCGATAATTATGAAGAGTCAATGTCTTGTTATTTGACAGAGGGTACGCCTCAAGGCGATTTTTTGTGACTATTGGGAAGGTTGTGAACACATTCCTTTTTAGCGATAAAACATAAAGCCTGTTTTACACGCAATCGCATATCTTGAAAGGACTCGATAAAGGTTTCCTTATGTTTTTTTGCATCATCGGCGCAGTATGAGCCGCGTTATGAACGGTGCGCTTCGTCTTCCTTGCCTGGTGACCGATTATGATATAATACGGTACGAACGTTACAGAATGGCGGGATGACAGTTGAATGATCGAAAATCCCGCACGTCGGGACAAGTCGTATCCGGTGCGCTGATGTTAGGCTTGGCTACAGTCGTGTCAAAAGTAATCGGCACATTGCAAAAAATTCCCCTGCAAAACATCGGGGGCGACGGTGTCTTCGGCATCTATAATGCGGTCTACCCGTTCTATGTCCTGCTTGTCGTTATCGCCTCAGCTGGCATTCCGGTAGCAGTTGCCCGCTTGGTGGCGGAATGTGAGGCGGCCGGTGATGAGCGGGGCTCAGAGAAAATGCTGTACGCCTCTTGCTTACTTATGTCTGTCACTGGTCTTATTGGGTTCGTAGCGCTGATGTTGGGCGCGGAATCGATAGCCGGATGGATCGGCAACCGTCACACGGTACCGGCGATCCAGAGCTCGGCTTATGCTCTGCTCGTCATGCCGCTTGCTGCGGCCTTGAGAGGGTATAATCAGGGGCGCGGGGAAATGAATTCGACAGCCGTGTCGCAAGTGATCGAACAGACTGGCAGAGTGACGGTGATGATCGCGCTGCTGCTATATTATACAAGCCATGGCGCACCGAATGAGACGGTGGCCGCAGGCGCCACATTTGGATCATTTGCGGGCGGCGTGTGCGGTTTGCTGACAATGGGGATATACTGGTGGATAGAGCATCGCAAGCAGCGGAGCCGCAAGGCAAGGAAGCGGGAAGAAGCCATTGCTGATGCGGCAGATGAGGCATTATCAGTTGATGTCGCGCTGCAGGCGGTGAGGTTCGCGGAAGGGGCCGTTGTTCTAGACGGGACTCCTCCTCGAGAGGGAGCGGGGTCACCCACGCTCTGGACATGGATGCGGCGTCTCGCTTGGACGGCTCTGCCGATCTGCCTCGGCGCGATTGTAATGCCGGCCGTGAACGTGGTCGATGTGTTCACGGTGCCGCGCTTGCTGCTGGAGCAAGGGTTGAGCGAAGCTGCCGCGCTTGTGCAGTTCGGCATATATAGCCGCGCGTTTCCGCTTGTGCAGCTTGTCACGATGGTGGCGGGCTCGCTTGCCGTCGGGCTTGTGCCAGCGGTGGCAGAGGCGGTGCGGCGGCAGGATGAGCAGCAGCTGCGTGCGCTTATTCGAACTGCGCAGCGCTGGGCGTGGTTGCTTGGCTTGGCCGCCACGGTCGGGCTTATGGCCTTGGCTGAGCCTATTAACGTGGCGCTGTACACGGATAACGCCGGATGGACGGCGTTCGTGCTGGTTGCTTCCACGGCGGTTAGCGGCGTATTCCAGGCAGTAACCGCCGCCTTAATGCAGGGCATGGGCGCGGTGCGGGCCCCGGCGCTGCATCTGCTGGCCGCTGCTTGCGTGAAGGCGGCCTTGAATGTGTGGCTCGTCCCGGCGTACGGCATCGCCGGGGCAGCCACCTCCGCGGCCGCAGCGCTCGCCCTCGCAGCGGCGCTGAACGCGGTCGCGCTGGCACGCGTCAGCGGCGTCGGCATCGCCGCCTGGGGCGCCCGCAGCGGGCAGTTGGCGCTTGCCCTCGCCGGTATGGCCGCTACCGTGTGCCTGGCCGCAGCGCTGCCCGCATGGCTTGGCGCCACCGGGCGCTCGGGCGCGGCCTTGGCTACGGCCGTCGGCGTGCCGCTCGGAGCGGCGACATTCGCCGCCCTCGCTGCCGCGCTTGGCGCGGTGACGCCGCATGAGCTCGCCGCCGTGCCGCGCATAGGGCCGCGCCTGGCCGCGTTCGCGTCGCGTCTTGGGCGGCGCCCGTAGCCTCGCCTCGAGGCACATCCGCCGACACGGACGGGCCTCTGCAAGGCAGTGAAGCCGCCCGGCCTAGTACGGCAGGCGCTGTCCGCACAGGTTCATTCATGCTGCTGGTATGAATTCATTCAGGATAGGAACATGACCTTTACCATAAAGGAGGCATCACTATGCCCGGTAACATCACAGTCGTCGGCCTTGGCTCCGGCGATGTCGGCCAGCTGACGCTGGCTGTATGGAATCTGCTGCAGCAATCTCCGCACATCTATGTGCGCACAGAGCATCATCCGGTTATGTCCCTGTTCAAGGAGCACGGCATTACGTACCGATCGTTCGACCGCATTTACGAGACACAGGAAGACTTTCCGAGCGTCTATGCAGAAATTTGCCGTGAATTGATGGTGGCGGCCTTGGTTAGTTCAGACAGCACGATCGTGTATGCCGTTCCCGGCCACCCGATGGTGGCGGAGGCGACGGTTCAGCTGCTTAAGGAGCGCTGTTCGGAACAAGGGATTGCGTTGAAGATTGTAGGCGGGGAGAGCTTCCTTGATCAGGCGTTTATTGCGCTCGGATTCGATCCGATTGAAGGCTTTCAATTGCTGGATGCGTCAGGGCTTCAGCCTGCTGGCTTGAATCCCCGGTTGCACACGGTCATCGGACAAGTGTATGATACGTTTACGGCTTCTGATGTGAAGCTAAGTCTGATGGAGATTTATCCGGATGACTATGAAATCACGGTTGGTCATGCGCTTGGTGTCGAAGGAATGGAACAGATTGTGCGCGTGCCGCTTCACGAGCTGGATCATCTGGACGGTTACGGCAATCTGTCGCTCATTTGGGTTCCTCGTACAACGGACGATGCGGTGCGGAACCGCACGTTTAGCCGCTTGCACGAGATTGTGTCCATCCTGCGCAGTCCGGAAGGATGTCCGTGGGACCGGGAGCAGACGCATCAATCGATTCGGAACAACCTCATTGAGGAAACGTATGAGGTGCTCGAAACGATCGATGATGATGATCCGGGGCATATGCAGGAGGAGCTCGGCGATTTGCTGCTGCAAATTATGCTTCACTCCCAGATAGAGGAAGAAACGGGCACATTCGGCGTGTATGATGTCATTGAGGGGCTGAATGAGAAGCTGATTTTCCGTCATCCCCATGTGTTTGGCGACAAGCATGCAGCGGATGCTGAATCGGCTCTCGGCAACTGGGAGCAGATGAAAGCGGAAGAGAAGCGCCGCAAAGGGATCGCGAGTGAAGCAGCATCCGTTCTAGATGGCGTGCCGAGAGATTTGCCGGCGCTGATGAAAGCTTACAAATTGCAGAAAAAAGCGGCCAAGGTCGGCTTTGACTGGGATCGTGTGGAAGATGTACTTGACAAAGTAGCCGAAGAATTGCAAGAATTGCGAGAGGCGATTGCTTCGGTAGATTCGGCAACGGGTGAAGAGGATAAGGACAAGCATATGGCTCATGCCGCCGAAGAACTGGGCGATGTACTGTTCTCGGTCGTCAATGCAGCCCGCTTCATGTCCGCAGATCCGGAAGAGTCGCTCACCCTCACGAACCGCAAATTTGTGCGCCGATTTCAATATATCGAAGAGCAGCTTCGTATAAACGGCAAATCTTTTGACCAAACTGATTTACTAGAAATGGAGCGGTGGTGGCAGGAAGCGAAGCGGCTCGAACCGTAACCCGGGCGTGCAGCGGCCCTAATATTCTCTATTTTTCGTCAAAATATGAAAAAGTGCCGCAACCGGGAAGGAATTTTCCTAAAAAGCAAGAATACATACATGCAATAAGTATTCCGCGGCTCAAGCGTTAGCTTGCACGCCAACACACTCTATGAATGAATAATAGGATTGGGAGGCCAATACACATGAACAAAACTGACTTGATTACTAACATCTCTACAAAAAGCGGCTTGACTAAGAAAGACGTTGAATCCGTCCTGAACGGTTTCTTCGGTGAAGTAACAGATGCATTGTCCAAAGGTGACAAAGTTCAACTGATCGGCTTCGGTACATTCGAAACTCGCAAACGCGCAGGCCGTACGGGCCGCAACCCGCAAACAGGCAAAACGATCGAGATTCCTGAATCCGTCGTTCCAGCGTTCAAAGCGGGCAACAAGCTTAAAGAAGCAGTAAAATAATGCGTCTGGACAAGTTCCTGAAAGTATCGCGACTCATTAAGCGGCGTACCGTCGCAAAAGATGTGTCTGAACAGGGACGTGTAGTCTTGAATGGACGTGAAGCGAAGCCGAGCACGTCTGTTAAGGTTGGCGACGAGATAACGGTTCAATTCGGACAGAAGCTCGTCACCGTCCGCGTGGAGCGTCTCCAAGAGACGACGAAGAAAGATGAAGCGGCGGGTATGTACTCTCTGCTCAAGGAAGAAGCCATTCCGAAATCGAACGATTTCGGCTGGTAGACGCCATATGCATGACAAGAAGAAACGGTTCTTCCTTTTTCTAAAGGGGGAAGCCGTTTTTTTTGTGTTCCACCCTGTATTTAGCGAAATATGGTTTTGAAACTTCCGCTTCCATTCTCTATAATGAATAACAACTGCATACATTCCGCGAGGACCATACCTTGCGGGAGAGGTTCGCAATCTCCCTCTATAAAAAACTAAGGCTGACAGTATCCTACGGATCTAGTGAAGTTCAAAAAGTCCCTTTTTTTTGAACACTCATTAGTATGTTTCCTTAGTGCTGTCTTTTTTGTGCTTTATAAGTCTTTTTAAAAAGGTTTTTTTAAACATGTACTTTGAGCACATGCCTTTCGCTTTGTTCAAGAATGCAGGTATGCGGGCGCGTCCCGGTGCATGGCAGACGAGGGAACAAGAAAGGATGAGAAAAACATGGAAACAGAAATGAATAACCATATCAATGTGTCGAGCTTCGCTGAAGCACGCCCACACGAAGACCGAAAGGCGGACATGCCGAAGGAGAAGGCGATCGTCGTCTTTAGCGGCGGTCAAGACAGCACCACGTGCCTGTTCTGGGCCATGCAGCGCTTCGGCGAAGTGGAGGCAATTACGTTCGATTACGGACAGCGGCACAAGAGCGAGATGGATTACGCGAAGCGGATCGCCGAGAAGCTGCACATTCCACACCGCATTCTTGACATGTCGCTGCTCAATCAGCTGGCGCCGAACGCGCTGACGCGGGGAGATATCGACATTGCGCATGAAGAAGGGCAGCTGCCGAACACGTTTGTCGAAGGACGCAACCTGCTGTTCTTCTCGTTCGCGGCGATTTACGCCAAGCAAATGGGTGCAAGACATATCGTCACCGGTGTCTGTGAAACCGACTTTAGCGGTTATCCGGACTGCCGCGACGTATTCGTCAAGTCATTAAACGTTACGCTCAATCTGGCGATGGATTACGGCTTCGTTATGCATACGCCGCTGATGTGGCTAAATAAAGCGCAGACCTGGCGTCTCGCCGATGAACTCGGCGCATTCGACTTCGTGCGCACGGAAACGGTCACCTGCTATAACGGGCTGCCGGGCGACGGGTGCGGCGAGTGTCCGTCATGCAAGCTGCGCCGTGCAGGACTGGAAAGCTATCTGGCGGAACGCCAGCAGCATGAGGATATGAGCGTATGAGTACACCAGGACCGTTCCGCATCGTAGACAAGCTGCAGACGTTAGGCGCGGACATCTCACGAGAATCGCTGCGCTATCATCGCCACAGGGTGCTCGTGAGCAAGGAGTTCACCTTTGATGCGGCTCACCATCTGCATGCCTATGAAGGCAAGTGCAAAAATCTCCATGGCCATACGTACAAAGTCGTGTTCGGATTAAGCGGCTTCGTGAACGATATCGGATTGGCACTCGATTTCGGAGATATTAAGGACATTTGGAAGGACCGCATCGAGCCGTATGTCGATCATCGTTATTTGAACGAGACGCTGCCTCTGATGAACACGACGGCGGAAAATATGGTCGTATGGCTGTACGAGCAAATGGATGCCGCGCTGCGCACGGAATCGTATGAGAGCCGCTGTGAAGGCGGGCGAGTGGAATTCGTGCGCCTTTATGAGACACCAACGAGCTACGCTGAGGCCAGACGGGAGTGGATGGACTCATGACGATACCGGTTCTGGAAATCTTCGGCCCGACCGTGCAGGGGGAAGGCCTGCTTGTCGGTCAGAAGACGATGTTCGTGCGCACGGCAGGCTGCGATTACCGCTGTTCATGGTGCGATTCCGCCTTTACGTGGGATGGATCGGGGAAAGAAGACATTCGTCCGATGGCGGCAGAGGATATTTTCGACGAATTGAACAGACTAGCCGCAGGCTGCTTCGAGCATGTCACCATATCAGGCGGCAATCCCGCCTTAATACCTGGCATGGGCGAACTCGTCGATCTGCTGCATGCGCATGGGATCCGCTCCGCAGTGGAGACGCAAGGCTCGCGCTGGCAGGACTGGCTCATGCGCATTGATGATGTCACGCTGTCCCCGAAGCCTCCGAGCTCCGGGATGGATACTGATTTCGATCGGCTGGACGACATCGTGAACCGGCTGTGGAACCGCTCTGAATGCAAAGGATTATGCTTGAAGGTTGTCGTTTTCGACGAGCAGGACTTACAGTACGCCATACGCGTCCATGAACGATATGCTGACATTCCATTCGTCCTGCAGACGGGCAACGACGATGTGCACAGCTCTGATGATGACGAACTCATCCGGAGCCTGCTGCGTAAATACGAATGGCTAATTGACCGAACAGCCGCCGAACCGAGGCTGAATCGGGTACGAGTGCTGCCGCAGCTTCATACGCTTGTGTGGGGCAATAAGCGCGGCGTATAAGAGGCAACAAAACTTGTACTTCTCGGTGCTGAAAAGTTTTTTATAACTCACAAATATTAATTTAAGAGAGTTAGAGGGGGAGATCACTTATGGCAGGCAGAAATGAAGCGGAGCTGCAATTGCAGCAGCTCGGCGCCAAGACGGAATATCCGGCAGACTACGCACCGCACGTATTGGAATCCTTTGATAATAAACACCCGAACCGTGATTATTTTGTCAAATTCAATTGTCCGGAGTTTACGAGTCTATGTCCAATGACAGGTCAGCCGGACTTCGCGACGATGTACATCAGCTACATTCCCGGTCAGAAATGTGTCGAGAGCAAGTCGCTCAAGCTCTATATGTTCAGCTTCCGTAATCACGGCGATTTCCATGAAGACTGCGTCAACATCATCATGAACGACCTTATCGCCCTGCTTGATCCGAAATATATCGAGGTATGGGGCAAATTTACGCCGCGTGGGGGTATTTCTATCGACCCCTATTGCAATTACGGACGCCCGGGAACAAAATACGAAGAGATGGCGTCCTACCGGCTCATGAATCACGATATGTATCCGGAAAAAATCGATAACCGATAACGCTTGTTCAACAATCGGAGTTCTATTCTTGCGGCCCCTTCATAAGCTAGTGTTGAGAAGGAGGGGTACATGCTATGAACGAATTAACAAAATCAACGGCTAAACGTCAGGAAATTAAAATGTTGAACCGCAAGCTGCTTGAAATTAGCGGAGTAAACAAAGTGGAGAGCTTCGACAGCGAAGAGTTCTTGCTGGATACCGAATGCGGGTTCCTGACGATACGCGGCCACAATTTGCATATTAAAAACTTAAGCCTCGATCAAGGACTCGTCGCCATTGAAGGCACGGTCAACTCCCTGACCTATTTGGACGCGAACGCTCAAGATAAATCCAAAGGCTTTTTCGGGAAGTTATTCAAGTGAGCCTGTATACGCAATGGATGACCGTCCTGCTCATGATGATGAGCGGGCTGGCGCTGGGCTTGGTGTATGACAGCTATCGCGTCGTAGCGGGGCAATTCAAATTTCCTCGATGGACTTTACCATTCTTGGATGTATTGTATTGGCTCGCTGCGACGCTGTTCGTTTTCCAAATGCTCGTCAAGGGCAATCAGGGGGAATTGAGGTTTTACGTGTTTCTGGGACTGGCCTGTGGGGCATGGCTCTACGCGGTCGTTCTTAGCAAGATGACCGTCGCAGTCGTGATGTGGTTGGTCAAGGCGGTCAAAGCGATCGTACGTTTTGTGCTGCGATGTCTCTACGTTCTTATCATTTTGCCGTTGAAAGCGATATGGCTTTTTACCAAGGGCTTCATCTTATTTTTAAAATCGGTCGCTATGTTCCTTATCAAAATTGTGCTACAATGTTTAAGACCGCTGGCACTTCTTGTGCTATGGGCGTTTCGACCGCTTGTCATGCCGGTATGGAACCGCTTCGGTATGACAGAGCGAATGCTGAGAACCGGGCAGACTCTGAAGCTGACGGCTCATCGCATCACTGCTTGGATGAATCGGGGTATACAGTTCATTGGACGCGTCCTTCATCCGAAGAATAAGCAATAATAACTGTGTCGACTAGTAATCTCATTCACCTCGCAGTATCGGATTGTCCTTGATCAGACGACGGCAGAGCCGTACCGCCCGTTTCATAGGGAGCAGTAGAGGGTATACGTTAAAGTGGACGATTGAACTCAAGGAGGTGTGCGTATGTCTGTGTCTGTTTCCCGAACACCAGACCGCTATCGCGATAAGAAAATAGCTGGAGCGAAACGTAGGCTTCGTCTGTGGACGGCCTTTATGGTACTGTTTTTGGGATGGGGCACTTATACGTACATTACTCAAATGTCCACAATGGAAGATTTGCGCGAGGATTTGAAGGTGCGCGAGAAAGAAAAGCATGCGGCAGAGCTAGTCCGCAACGAGTTGAAGCAGGAGGTGGAACGGCTCAATACGACCGAATACATCCTGCAGATTGCGCGAAGTCGAGGCATGGTACTGCCTGATGAAGTCATCATTCGAAAACACGATGAATAGGCGTAAAATCGGGACAACCGTCGGTTGACCAATATCGCGCCGTTACAGTATAATCACCACATAAGCATTGTTTTTGTTGATCAATGTTTTCGTTTAACATTTTAAGGGAGGAACATTTTATTCTATGACAATTGAAGTGGGCACCAAGTTAGAAGGCAAGGTGACAGGTATTACGCATTTTGGAGCGTTCGTTGATCTGTCGGGAGGTGTCACGGGACTGGTTCACATCTCTGAAATTGCCGATAACTACGTCAAGGACGTGAATGACCATTTGAAGATTGACGATATCGTCACGGTCAAAGTTATTAACGTCGACAAGGACGGCAAGATTGGCTTGTCTATTAAGCAAACTATTGATAAACCTGCATCGGAACAGAGACCTCCAAGAGGACCTCGACCGGACCGTCCGGACCGTCCAGGACCTCGTCCTGATCGTCCAGGAAGAGATGGAGGCAGGTATGGACAAGGGAACCGGGACCGGGGGGGACGCAAGTCGCCTAATTTCGCTTCTTTTGAGGATAAAATGTCGCGCTTCCTTAAGGATAGTGAAGAACGCATTTCTTCTTTGAAGAAGAACACGGAATCCAAGCGCGGAGGCCGTGGCGCTCGCCGGATGTAATGAATATAACAAATGGAAGCCGCAAGCCGAAAATATCGGTTTTGCGGCTTTTTTTAATGGCACGACAATAAGCCTTCCCGCCTTTTGCGCGGTCTGGAAGGTTATTTGCGTTAGCTGAACGCCGTGAGTCCCCTAGACCAACCTTCGTCGGCACCCGTGGGAGCGTCATATGCCTGTCCACCACGTTGTGACGGAATCGGGGTTTCGTCGCACGCCGTTTGTCGGCTGTACTTTTTTTGTCGTTGGGGTCAGCGCTTACGACAGGTTACTACGTCATTCTGTATGCTTTGCCCCCGATTCTTCTTCGCTTCCTGTGAAAGCGTTACAAAAATGTGACAATGCCACTGCTTCAGCAAAGAGAGAGAACTGACCGCAACCCCTTGTCAGGCTGAGCCTGTCCGCTTTTTTGCACGAGGCTCAACTGATGTCGGAAAGTTTTTTGGATGGAATTCCTTATTATGACAAACTATTTCGATTCCCTTTTCTATAATGAGAGCACACAATTCAGAGAATAGGTGGTGCTTGGCAATGAGTAAGACGAAGGTAATTCCGTTTCCGAAGAAAAGCTGGCAAGGTGTTACGGACGGTGAAGGCGTGTGGGCACAAAGCGCAAACAAATGGCGCTTGGAGCGGTTCAGACGCGTCCTTGGCACACGCAAGTGGACAATTATGTTCGTCTTGATCGGATTTTTGCTTGGGCGGGCAATGATTTTAAATGAGTTGTTTCCGTTTGCTGCAGCCTTTTTCACGGTTATTTACTTTACTCGTCGTGAGCTGGCAACATGGGTAGGCACGGCGCTGCTTGCCGGCAGCTTGTTCGCCCCCGTGCCGATCACACTCATGATGGGAATGCAGCTCTTGCTCATTGTCCTTCTGCACCGCGGATTGAAAGCCTATGAACGAACCGACATGAATGCGGCTCCGTTTATGGTGTTCAGCGCCACGCTCATCGTAAAGCTATTCGTCACTTTCGTATCGACGACATTTACGTGGTATGCCTTCCTGATGGACTTTACCGACGCCATCCTCGGTCTGGTGCTCACCCTTGTATTCATTCAGGCGCTGCCTGTGCTGACGATGAGCAAACGCAATTACACATTGCGCATCGAGGAAATGATTTGCCTAATGATACTGCTCGCATCTGTAATGACGGGAGCCGTAGGATGGACGGTTCAATCGCTTCAGCTTGATCATATTTTATCGCGATATTTCGTTCTGCTGTTCGCGCTCGTCGGCGGCGCTCCGCTTGGAGCTTCCGTAGGTGTTGTGTTAGGCCTCATTCTGGGCCTCGCCGAGCCGAGCTCCTTGACGCAAATGAGCGTATTGGCGTTTGCCGGGCTTCTGGCCGGGCTTCTGCGTGAAGGGAAACGCTGGGCTGTCGCCTTCGGCATGCTGCTCGGGACAGCGATTCTGTCCGTCTACCTTGGGCCTCCGATTCAGGTGATGGCCTCAACGTGGGAGACGATCGTCGCTGCGGCGCTATTTTTGCTTACTCCTAAATCCATATGCTCGACCTTGGCCAAGTATGTGCCTGGTACGAGCGAACATGCGAAGTCGCAGCATGAATATGCGAAGCGGGTCCGGGATATGACCGCGGATCGCGTGCAGCAGTTCTCGGAAGTATTCCGCCAGCTGTCACGCAGCTTCAAGCAGACGGCCAATACGGAAGAGCCGCTTACAGAAGATGAGAAGGCAAATAGTCTAGTTGAATCGGTGTCTGCCATAACTTGCACCGCTTGTCCTAGGCGCCAGGCCTGCTGGAGCCACAAATATGTGCAGACGATGACGGTGATGACGCAAATGCTGCACAAGGTGGAGAATCAGACCGAATATACCGAATGGAAGGAGAAGCACATGCCCCAGACGTGGAAGAGCCACTGTATGAAGGCACCACAGGTGATGGCTCTGCTGCGCGACCATTCTATTCGCTATCAACATGATGAGCATTGGCGCAAGCAAATTCAGGAAAGCCGGCATTTCGTGGCCGATCAGTTGGATGGGGTATCGCAGGTGATGGACGACTTGGCGCGGGAAATACAGCGGGAAGGACGCGAGCTCTTTATGCAGGAGGAACAAATACGGCAAGCTATGGAGGATTTGGGCTTGTCTGTGCATCGGGTCGACATATTGACCTTAGACCCCGGCCGTATCGAGATTGAAATGATTCATTCCTTTACGGATGGTTACGATGAATGCCGCAAATTAATTGCGCCGCTCTTGTCCGATATATTGGGCGAACATATCGCCGTACGTGAAGAGCGGATGACAGGCACGGAAGGCCATGGGATGGTGACCTTTGTGTCGGCCAAAGCATTTGAAGTAGAGACCGGTCTCGCCAGTGCGGCGAAGGGAGGTGATATGTTATCTGGGGATAGCTTCAGCGCTTTGGAGCTCGGAAGCGGAAAGTTTGCAGTCGCTTTAAGCGATGGGATGGGCAACGGAGAGCGGGCCCGTATGGAGAGCAGCGCTACATTGAATCTGCTGTCTCAGCTGCTGCAATCGGGCATTGATGAGAAGCTGGCCATTCAATCGGTCAATTCTGTGCTGATGCTTCGATCACCTGACGAAGTGTTTGCGACCGTTGATTTGGCAATCATTGATTTATATTCAGCCAATACAACCTTTATGAAAAGTGGTTCAATTCCAAGTTTTATTAAGAGCGGAAACGAGGTGCGTTTAGTTTCTTCTGGAAATTTGCCGATAGGTATCATACAGGATATTGATATTGAACTTATTGATTCTTCATTACAGCCGGATGATATTCTCATCATGATGACGGATGGCATTTTTGATGCGCCAGGGCCTGCGGTGAATAAGGAACTATGGATGAAGCGTCTGATCAGTGAGCTGGAGACGGATGATCCGCAGGAGATAGCCGATATTTTGTTAGAAACGGTCATTCGCCATTCCAGCGGGCGGATAGAAGACGATATGACGGTCGTCGTAACGAGGGTGACGCGGCATCAGCCGCAGTGGGCCACTCTGCATTGGAACGGACATGATCGAATGGACCGTCCACTTACGGTAAGTTAACCTTTAAGAGGTTGAAGTGCTTCCGGTGCAGTTTTCTTACGATAACTTGTACTTCTTCGTACTGGAAAGTGACTTTTTTGAACATGAAATAATTTAGCGCTTCGTCATCATTATCTCTAGCAATTCGCTGCATTGCGTCAATGCTAGGGTTAAACTCTCTCATCAAAGGCAACACTGGAACTAGATTGTTAGTGACGATGGGAGGGTGATGGGAAATGATGAAGCAGATCTTACTCGTTACGGACGGATGTTCCAACGTGGGGGTGCAGCCGGCGGTTGCCGCCGCACAGGCAAGAGAGTTAGGCATTGCGGTGAACGTTGTCGGCATTGTAGATTATGGAACGATAGGGGTGCTGGGCGGACGTGAAATTGAAGATATTGCGCAGGCGGGAGGCGGCATCAGCCGTATTGTGCAGTCGCATCAACTCTCGCAGACGATTCAGATGATGACGCGCAAGACCGTCGTGCAGACGATTCATCAAGCTATGAATAAGGAGCTGCGGCAAATTCTTGGGGCTGATGGAGCGGACAGCGTTGAAGCGCTCCCTCCGGATCAGCGCGCTGAAGTGGTGCGTGTGATGGATGATATGAGCGAGCAGTCTCAGCTTAGAGTTGCTCTATTAATTGATGCCAGCGCGAGCATGAAGCCGAAGCTGGCTGCGGTGGAGGAGGCGATACGCGATTTGATGCTCAGTCTGCAGGCACGGGTCGGGAAGAGCGAATTGAGCGTCTTTCATTTTCCGGGGCCTCATGGAGGGGAGGAAGCGGTACAAGATCTGGAATGGACGGATGATATCGGCCGCGCAAAGCGCTTATTTCAACGGCTGAATATGCGGGGGACAACGCCGACGGGTCCAGCCCTCTTGAAAGTGATCGATTATTACCAATATGATAGTCATACAAGCTCTTCCTCAGCCGAGGAGCAAACGTATCAACAAGAAGGAACGGGAACGGATGGGATATGGAGTGACTACATCGTTTAAAGCGGGAGGACAACTGCATACCGTTAAGACTGCGGTTCGGCAAATCAGCGTCGCGCCCGGGACCGTGCTGAAAGGCATGTGGAACGAACGCATGTATCGTATAGAGCGGCTTCTAGGGCGCGGAGCGAACGGTGTCGTCTATTTGGTGACCATGCTGGCGATAGAGGAGAACCGCGAGCGGAGTTCGGGGTCATTTGCACTCAAGATGGGAGTGGATGCGGTCGATTTTCAATCTGAAATCAATGCGCTGCGTTCTTTGGAGCGCCAGCGCCGCACACAGGACGGTCGAGTCGGCCGCCACGGCGCCAGGCCTTTTCTTGTCGACATTGACGATGCGGATGTGAGTGGACAGCGGATTCCGTTTTACGTCATGAGATATGTTCCCGGTGTAAGCTTGAAGGCGTATATTTATAAGAACGGAGCCGACTGGTACGGTCTGGTCGGGGGGAAGCTATTGGCTAGGCTAAATAAAGTCCATCAGCACGGCTGGGTGTTCGGTGACCTGAAAGCGGAAAATGTGCTTGTCAACGATGACGGCACAGTCGAGCTTGTTGATTACGGCGGGTTAACTGCAATCGGGAATAGCGTGAAGCAGTTCACCGAGCTGTATGATCGCGGGTACTGGCACGCAGGCTCCCGATCGGCCGATTGCGGGTACGATTTATTTTCTTTTGCCGTACTGACGATTCAGATTCTTGGCGAGAAAGAATTGCGCGAACGTCTGAAGGCTAGCTTACCGCAGACACGCGATGTGAAGGACTTGCAGGAATTAGTGCGCAACCATCCGCGATTGAGACCTTTTGAATCGTGGCTTACGCGTGCTCTAAAAGGTGCATTCGCCTCTTCAGAGGAAGCCTATCGACAATGGCAGGAACTGAGCCATCGACTATACCGGACGAGTAAGAAGCCCCATCGGCCGACTCCGCTATGGTTGAAATGGTTTTTTGGCGTGTCTGTATTTCTGCTGGTCATAAGTATCGCGTTGGCGGCATGGGGCTTCGATTTACGGAGGTGATTGTGTTATATTGAAAAAAAGAAAAGGTTTGAATCTTAATGGATTTTGGATCGTACTTATTATTTATAGTACGTGATTAAAAGGGAACTTTTTGAACAACCTCTTATACATAACATAACGAAGTTCTAGTTTTTTAGTCTTTGCCTCATACATATGTTTGCGAGTTGAATCAGTAAGAAGTTATATTGAACAGAAATCGGGGATGAACAATGGCACCAGGAGAAAGACCGGGCCAAGGAAGGGACTATGCTTGGCAGCAGTGGATTGTGAGACTTAAGGATTCGGCGGAGCAGCGTCTTCTGTGGCACGAAGAGGATACAATCGTGGTCGCTGTGTCCGGAGGACCGGATTCGATGCTGCTTCTCTATGCGCTTCATGAATTGATTGAACAGCGCGAGGTAGATGGCAGGGGCCGTCTTATTGTCGCTCACGTCCATCACGGCTTTCGCAGCAGGGAATCTGATGAAGAGGCGTTGTTTGTGGAGCGGGAGGCACAGAAGCTGGGACTCCCTTTCGCAATGACGCGCGTCGATGCTCCTGGACTTGCTGAACAGCGGGGACTGAATCCGCAAGCCGCTGCTCGCGAGTTGCGGTACACTTTTCTGCAGGATGTTGCCCAGCGTTATGATGCCTCTCATATTGCTCTTGCCCATCATGCCGATGATCAAGCGGAGACCGTGCTGATGCGCATGCTGCGCGGAACTGGAAGCACCGGTCTGGCTGGTATGGCTTGGAAGCGCGAGGAGGGCGGACTTACGTATATTCGGCCGCTGCTTCATATGCGGAAGACGGATATACTGGAGTGGTGCGCCATGCGGAACATTCCTTATGTAACGGATAGCAGCAATACAAAACGTGACTACACTCGCAACCGATTGCGTTTAGATATTTTGCCTCTATTAGAGAACGAAAATCCGCAGTTAGTCTCTGCTCTATGTAGAATGGCGGATACATTGCGGGATGAGGCCGACTGGTTGGAGGAAGAAACGCATAGGTTGTTTCAACGACATGTGAAGACGGTAAACAATGATGAGGGAAGTCCATTCGTTTCTCATGCTGGCTCGGGTTATCTTCTAGACCGGAAGACATTTTGCAATACACATGTTGCTTTACAACGCAGGTTGATTAAACTAATATTAAATTATCTCACGCGGGAAGCGGAACAGATTGATTTTGATGTCATTGACACGCTGCGGAATGCGGCGGCAAGAGAACACCCTTCCACATGGAGAATGGATGTTTCTCGCGACGTTGCGTTCGTGCGCGAATATGACCGTCTGCTGTGGCTGCGTCAGGATGTCTCTGCTTCTGATGATATCCGCTGCGTGAAGAGCTTGACGATACATAGAACGAGTACATCGGGTCATTTATCGTTACCGCTTAATAACAGCATGCTGCACTGGATGATCAGGGCTGCAGCAGATAGAGATGCAACTTCGAATATGCGGCATCTCATTGACAGTAGTGACTCTAGTGCGGGCCCGCGCGTGCGCGGACGGACTTGGGAAGCTCAGTTCGATGCAGACACATTGTGCTGGCCGCTTCATGTCCGATCTCGCCAGCCGGGCGATCGGATGCGTGTGCAAGGATTAAACGGCAGCAAAAAAGTGCAAGATATGTTCGTTGATGCTAAAATTGGGCCGTCATTGCGAAGCTTCATTCCTATTGTGACGGATCATAACGGACAAATTGTATGGGTGCCCGGAGTACGGCGTTCCGATGTTGCGCTCGTACAGCCGTCAACTCAGTACATCATTCATTTCGTACTGGAAGGCGGGGCGCATGCTTCAACGTAGTATCAACGATATGACAGCAGTTCGGTCATTCGTAACCGTATGGAACGATCTTTGTTCACATAAGTATTAAAGGTTGTTCAAAAAGTCCCTTTTTGAACACGCACTAATTAGTATTCACTCTAGGAGGGGCCCATCATTGCATAACGACATTGAAAAGGTAGTATTTAGCGAGGAACAAATACAAGCGAGAGTGCAGGAGTTGGGGGAACAACTCAGCCGTGATTATGAAGGAAAGTGCCCGCTTGTCATTTGCGTTCTGAAAGGCGCTTTTATCTTTATGGCTGATTTGGTGAAGCGGATTTCCGTTCCGTTGGAATTGGACTTTATGGCTGTGTCCAGCTATGGAGCATCAACGAAATCGTCAGGTGTCGTCCGGATTATCAAGGATTTGGATGTGCCTGTTGATGGCCGCGACGTATTGATTGTGGAGGATATCATCGATACGGGGTTAACGCTTAGCTATCTTATCGAAGTGCTGCAAGGACGTAAAGCGAATTCCATCCGTGTAGTTACGCTCTTTGATAAACCGGCGCGCCGTACCGTAGATATGGAAGCTAATTATAAAGGCTTTGTGCTACCCGATGAATTTATCGTCGGTTATGGTCTCGATTTCGCCGAAAGATATCGCAACCTCCCATACATTGGTGTATTAAAACCCGAAATTTATACAGATGAAGCAAAGTAACAATTCAGCTGTCATTGCTTGCGTGGTCAAGTTGTGATGGCAATACGTGCTATGATACAATAACTTCGTGTCCTTGAGAGGAGGTTGGGGATGAATCGGTTTATTAAGAACTCTGGTTTTTATCTGATTCTTTTTTTAGTCGTGGTTGGTATTGTCCAATTTATCGGAAACGGCAATGAAGCCACGGACACCCCGAGATATGACCAGTTTCGCAAAGAGCTAACGACCAACAATATAGAAGAAATGACGATTCAGTATGAAGGTCGGGCATATTTGGTCATCGGTAAATATAAGAAGATTCCAGAAGGGGCGAAATCTCAGCAGTTCGTTACGTATATTCCGGACAGCAACCCGGCTGTACAAGAGATTATGAACGCTGGGGAAAACCAGCAATCGCTTAAAATTAACTGGAAAAAGATGGAGGAACAAAGCCTGTGGCTTACGTTTTTGACCTCCATTATTCCGTTCATCATCATGTTCGTCCTGTTCTTCTTCTTCTTTAATCAAGCTCAGGGCGGGGCCGGCAAGGCAATGAACTTCGGTAAGAGCCGTGCTCGCTTGTATAACGAAGAGAAGAAACGCGTCACCTTCGAAGACGTGGCAGGTGCGGATGAAGAGAAGCAGGAATTGGTGGAAGTTGTAGAGTTCCTGAAAGATCCGCGCAAATTCGCCGCACTCGGCGCGCGCATCCCGAAAGGTGTACTCTTGAACGGTCCTCCGGGTACCGGTAAGACGTTGCTTGCTCGTGCCGTAGCGGGTGAAGCAGGCGTACCATTCTTTAGCATTTCCGGTTCGGACTTCGTCGAAATGTTCGTCGGGGTCGGTGCGTCACGTGTGCGGGACTTGTTCGAAAATGCGAAAAAGAACGCGCCTTGCATTATCTTTATCGATGAAATTGATGCCGTTGGACGTCAGCGCGGCGCCGGACTCGGCGGCGGGCACGACGAGCGGGAGCAGACACTCAACCAATTGCTCGTTGAGATGGACGGCTTCGGCGCGAACGAAGGCATCATCATTATCGCGGCGACGAACCGTCCCGATATTCTCGATCCGGCGCTTCTGCGTCCGGGCCGCTTTGACCGCCAGATTACGGTGGACCGCCCAGATCTGAAGGGCCGCGAAGCGGTATTGAAAGTTCACGCGCGCAACAAGCCGTTGAACAAAGACGTGAGACTCGAAACGATCGCCAAACGGACGACTGGATTTACAGGCGCCGATTTGGAGAACTTGTTGAACGAAGCGGCGCTGCTTGCCGCACGGAAGAACCACAAGGATATTACGATGCAGGACGTTGATGAAGCAATTGACCGCGTCATCGTCGGTACGGAGAAACGCAGCCGCATGATTAGTGATCGCGAGAAGCGCATTGTTGCTTTCCATGAATCAGGACATACCATTATCGGATACTTCTTGGAGCATGCCGATATGGTTCACAAAGTAACAATCATTCCACGCGGACGCGCAGGCGGATACGTTATCATGATGCCGAAGGAAGACCGCATGCTCGTAACGAAGCAGGAGCTGCTGGACAAAGTGACCGGCTTGCTCGGCGGACGCGTTGCCGAAGAACTGTTTATCGGGGAAATTGGCACAGGCGCGTACAGTGACTTCCAGCAAGCGACGCGCATTGTGCGCAGCATGATTATGGAATACGGAATGAGCGACAAGCTTGGACCGATGCAGTTCGGTAATCGCCAAGGAGAAGTGTTCTTGGGCCGTGACTTGGGCCACGAACAGAATTACTCCGATGCTATTGCTTATGAAATTGATCAAGAGATGCAGAACATTATGAACGAGTGTTATGAACGTGCGAAGCAGCTCTTGACTAAGCATACACGTGAAGTGAATCTGATTGCGACGACGTTGCTTGAAGTAGAAACACTTGAACTCGAGCAAATCAAGGAGCTCATTGAAGAAGGCAAATTGAGCAAAGCTCCATTTGAGATCAACTCCGATTCAACAGGCTCATCCAGCAACACTCCTGTAATTGAAACGACAGGGGATGTGAAGGTGAACGTGGTAGGCAAACCGGAGAAGCTCGGCCCGACACAATGGGGAGATACCGGCACAGCTAAGCCGGCAGACGATGCTCCGAACAGTTCTTCTCCGCAAGAGCAAGAGCTTAAGCAGGAACCATCGTCATCCGATGCTCAACAAGAGACTCCATCAGATGAGTCATCCTCTTCTCCTTCGGATCCAACAGAAGAGAAGAAAGACGATAAGTAAGATGGCAGCCTATAGTTATACCCTCATTCGCTGATTCCGGCGATTCTAGAGTGCACATTCATGTGCACTCTATTTTTTGTTTTGAACAACCGCTTAGATTGAATTGACACGGGGGGAGGCGTTGTGTAAATTAAGTGTTAACGACAAGGCCAAGGGGTGAAGAGAAGGTGCAGTTAGAAGCACTGGCACTGGCACGCAAGGAAGAGCAGCAACGGGAACTTCGTGAACGGTTAATGGAACTGAAGAAGAAACGCAATGCAATTATTCTTGCTCATTACTATCAGCGGGATGAAATTCAGGAAGTGGCTGATTTTCGGGGCGACTCGTTTCTGTTGGCCCAAAAAGCAGCGGAAACCGATGCGGAAGTTATCGTATTTTGTGGGGTTCATTTTATGGGGGAAAGCGCCAAAATATTGGCACCAAACAAAACGGTCATTATCCCCGATGAACGTGCCGGTTGTCCGATGGCCGATATGGTGAATGTGGACGGATTGCGCAAGCTGAAAGCACAGCATCCGAAAGCTAAGGTTGTAACTTATATTAATTCTTCGGCAGAGATTAAGGCGGAGACGGATATTTGTTGTACGTCCTCGAATGCGGTTAAGGTCATTGAATCGCTTGATGCGGACGAAATTATCTGGGTTCCCGATAAAAATCTGGGCCATTATGTACAAGAGAAGACAGGCAAAGAGCTGATTATTTGGGAAGGGTACTGCAACACGCATGATATGCTGACGGTAAAAGATGTCGTGGAGATGAAGTCGAAATATCCGCATGCACCGTTCGTCGTTCATCCGGAATGTCGTCCGGAAGTAGTGGCCATGGGTGATTTTGTAGGGAGTACGACAGCCATCCTTGAATATTGCAAAAATTCCGATGCGAAGGAATTCATTATCGGCACGGAAGATGGAACGGGGTATCAGTTGCGTAAAGACAGCCCGGATAAACAGTTTCATTTTGCAACCAAATTTTTGGTTTGTCCGAATATGAAAGTGAATAACTTGAAAAAACTCGTGAAATGCCTCGAAACGATGCAGCCGCAAATTTACGTGCCGCCGCATGTCGCAGAGAAAGCACGGTTATCATTGGAGCGTATGTTACAAGTGAAGTAGCATGCGCTACTCTTCTGATCAACAAGAAGAGGTTGATCAAAAGGTCCCCTTTTGATCACGAAGCACTTTTGAACACGCATAAGAAGTGACTTCGTCATTGCTGAAATGAACCGAGGGCTATTGAGGAGATGAACGGGCATGATACCACCGTATTTGATCGATTTTTCACTTGATAACATTGAGCAGACACATACCGACGTTATCGTCATCGGTGCAGGAATCGCGGGATTATATACAGCTATTAAAGCAAGCGAGCAGCACCGCGTGCTCATCATTACGAAGAAATCGCTCTTTGACAGCAACACGCGCTATGCGCAGGGAGGAATTGCGGCAGTGATTGCAGAGGATGACTCTCCAGCTTATCATCGCCAAGATACGCTCGTTGCAGGTGCGGGTCTCTGCTCACAGGAAGCGGTCAACGTGCTCGTTCATGAAGGGCCTGCCGGCGTGCAGGAGCTCATAAATATGGGGACCGCATTCGATGTGGAGAACGGAGCGCTTGCGCTGACCAAGGAAGGGGCACATAGTCATCGGCGCATTCTGCATGCGAATGGAGATGCTACCGGCTACGAAATTGTGCGTGCGTTAGCAGATAAAGTAAAAGGGCTGCGTAATGTGACGGTATGGGATGACCATTTCGCGATTGATTTAGTCGCTGAACGAGGGGAATGCCGCGGTGTCATCGTACAGCGCCCTGATGGTGAGCGTGTATTTGTGAGCGGGAAGGCAACTGTGGTATGCTCCGGAGGGACGGGTCAATTGTACCGTTATACGACCAACCCGGAAGTTGCGACTGGGGACGGCATTGCAATGGCGTTCCGGGCGGGGGCTTATGTTCAAGATATGGAATTCATTCAGTTCCATCCGACTGTGCTCTGCTACCCGGGGGCACCACGGTTTCTTATCTCGGAAGCAGTTCGGGGTGAAGGAGCGGTACTTCGTAATATTAAAGGTGAACGCTTTATGGAGAAATACCATCACCAATTGGAGCTTGCGCCGCGCGATGTTGTTGCTCGTGCCATCCTGAGTGAGATGGAAGCCACCAAATCTACGTTCGTTTATTTGGATATATCGCATGAATCGGAAGATATGATTAAGCACCGGTTTCCTACCATTTATGAAACCTGCTTGCAATACGGTTTGGATTTAACGTGTGACTGGATACCTGTAGCGCCGGCGGCGCATTACATGATGGGCGGAATCAAGACCGATCTGAATGGAGAAACGAACATTCGGCGCCTGTTCGCCTGTGGAGAGACCTCTTCTACCGGAGTGCATGGAGCGAACCGCCTCGCGAGCAATTCGTTGTCAGAGGCTATCGTCTTCGGCCGACGCATCGTTGATCACATATCCCAGCTATCCCCGCTCATTCCTTCTGAGACTCGTACGGATTACCAAGCGGAACGGCGGGAGCATTCGTGTCAGCCTGTTGTCGAACGACGGCTGAAGCTGCAGAAGGTGATGGTTCGTTACGCTGGGCTCCGCCGTCATGCGGAAGGACTAGCTAAAGGATTGGATGAGTTGAAGCGGCAAGATACGATTTTTCATGTGAAATTAACGAAACGGGAAGAATATGAATTTGCCAATATGCTTACCTGCGCTATGCTTGTAGCCGAATCAGCCTCTTGGCGCGAAGAAAGCCGCGGAGCACATTCCCGTGAAGACTATCCAGAGCGTGACGACGAATGCTGGCGCAAACATACGCTGGTGCATCGCGAGCGAGGGATAACAGAGGAGAGAATCAACGATGTTTAGCGTGGAACGAATGGCCTTGCGCCGCCAACTCGAAGCATGGCTGGAGGAAGACTTGGGTACCGGAGATGTCACGACTGCATTCACGATTCCTGCTGGGCATACGTCGAAAGGGATTATTCATGCGAAGGATGACGGCGTCATCGCTGGGCTGCCTGTTGCCGAAGCCGTATTTGAGGTCGTGGATGATGCATTGCAGTTCAAGGCCTTAGTCTCGGACGGGGATGTTGTCAAGCGCGGTACGATTTTGGCCGAAGTGGAAGGGAGTACGCACAGCATTTTAATGGGAGAACGGCTTGCCTTGAACTTGCTGCAGCGGATGTCCGGCATTGCGACAAAGACGAGCTCTTTCGTACAGGCGATCGAAGGTCTATCTGCCAAGCTCGTTGATACGCGCAAGACGACGCCGGGGCACCGTGCGCTGGAAAAATATGCGGTTAGAGTCGGAGGCGGCTTTAACCATCGCTTCGGTCTTTATGATGCAGTGATGATCAAAGACAATCACATTAAGGGAGCCGGCGGTATTCAGGCTGCTGTGGAGCGGGCACGCGGACAGATTCCGTACACGATGAAGATTGAGGTCGAAGCGGAATCGATTGCACAAGTTCGCGAAGCGATTCAGGCCGGAGCCGACATTATTATGCTCGACAATATGGATGAAGCGCGTATGAAAGAAGCGGTGCAGCTCATTCGCGACGCCGGGCCGCATATTCTGATTGAAGCATCGGGAGGAGTCACACTGGATACGATTCGCAGCAAAGCGCTGAGCGGTGTCGATGTCATTTCCGTTGGAGCGTTAACGTACTCTTTTGCGGCGCTCGACATCAGTCTCGATTTGAATGCGAAGAAAGAGGGTTAGTGTACCGTGATATTCGTCATCGATGTTGGAAATACGAATATTGTACTAGGAGTATATCAACAAGAAACCTTGCTTCATAATTGGCGCTTGTCGACAAGCCGGCAGGCGACAACCGATGAGTACGGGGTCATGATTCATAACTTGTTTGCTTTGGCTGGGTTATCGGTCAAAGATATAGAAGGCGTCATTATGTCTTCCGTCGTACCGCCAATTATGCATACGCTGGAACAGTTATGCGAGACCTATTTGTTTAAAACGCCGGTCGTTGTCGGTCCAGGCGTTAAGACGGGGCTTAACATCCGCTATGAGAATCCGCGTGAAGTGGGGGCGGACCGAATCGTTAACGCGGTCGGGGCGATAGAGCTGTACGGAGGGCAAGATCCGCTTGTTGTGGTCGATTTCGGTACGGCTACGACGTTTGACGTGATAGATAGTAAAGGGAACTATTTGGGTGGGTCCATTGTGCCCGGTATCGGTATTTCGACGGAAGCGTTGTACCAACATGCGGCCAAGCTGCCTCGCATTGAGCTGACGAAGCCGAAGTCGGTCATTGGCAGGAATACGGTTCACTCGATGCAAGCCGGTATTATATTCGGCTACGCGGGCCAAGTAGACGGGATTATTGACCGGATACGGGACGAGCTGGGGGCGCATCCTAAAGTCATTGCGACTGGCGGACTCGCCGAATTGATTGCCAGTGAATCGCGCACGATCGATACGACCAATCCGTTGCTTACGCTAGAAGGATTGCGTCTCATCTATAACCGAAATAAAGTGTAACCAATTAGAGGTACTAATCGATGTGGTCACACGTCTGAAAATATGTAGCGCAACAGGAGGCTTCAATGATAGAAAGCAAGGAACAACAAGCACACGAGCAAAATAAACAGCAGGATAAACTCATTCGCGGCATAGCGCTCGGAGGGAAAGTCCGTATTTTTGCCGTTCGTACGACACAGTTAGTGGATGAATTGCAGCGCCGCCACGGCACCTATCCTACTGCAACTGCAGCCCTTGGCCGCACAGTTACGGCCGCTGCCATGATGGGGGCGATGATGAAGGGAGAAGAGAAACTTACGATTCAGGTCAAAGGCGACGGACCGATCGGACAAATCGTAGCCGATGCGAATGCGCGCGGCGAGGTTCGGGGTTACGTTACGCATCCGCAAGTCCATCTGGCAAGCAATGAGCAAGGCAAGCTCGATGTCGCTGGAGCGGTTGGCCGGGATGGCTTTATCCATGTTATGAAAGATTTGGGACTGAAGGAGCCTTATCGCAGCAGCTCGTCTATCATCTCTGGCGAACTTGGCGAAGATTTCACTTATTATTTCGCCACATCCGAGCAGACGCCATCTGCAGTCGGATTAGGAGTACTGGTTGATGCCGACTCTTCGGTGCTTCATGCCGGAGGCTTCATCATTCAACTGTTGCCTGGCATGACGGATGAAGAAATCAACAAAATCGAACAGTCGCTCAGCATACTTCCACCGATTACTGCTCTGTTGGATCAAGGTCTGGAGCTTGAAGAATTGGTGACGTGGATTGTTGATGACGTTCAAGTGATGGACTCCATGCCAATCGTCTTTCGCTGCCAATGCTCCAAAGAGCGGGTAGAGAAGACGCTTATCAGCCTCGGCACAGATGAATTGAATGCTATCATTGAAGAAGACGGGAAGGCTGAAGTCGTGTGCCATTTCTGCAATGAAGCGTATGATTTTAACCGTGATGAATTAGTGGAACTGGTAGAACAAACGAAGAACTAGCGCACGTATGAACGGAAATATGGGATAAGGGAAGCAAGCAATATGACGAAAGAAGTCAAAAGCTTATGGGGCTGCATCATTATTTTATTTACCTGCATCATCATACTTGCAGGCATCCTCATCTTTCGGCTCGACACGACGGCAGAAGAGCATGATGCAACACTCCCCCCTAAATCCTCGTCAGTTGTTGCCACAATAGGCGATGAGTTGGTGACTCGATCGGAATGGGACGCCGAATTACAACGTCAGTACGGAGCTATGGTGCTAGAGCAAATATTGACGTCCAAAGCGGCAGAAAAAGAAGCGAAAACGCTCGGAATCGATGTTACCCGGGAAGAAGTGGAATGGGAACTGAAGCAGCAGATGAGAGGGTATGATGATGAAGAGGTCTACTTTCAGGCTATGCAGGAGCAGCTTGGAATGAGTCCCAGGCAGCTGCGGCAAGATTTGTATAACCGTCTCCTAATGGAGAAGATTGCGACCAACGGTGTAGAAGTGACGGAGGAAGAAGTTGAGAGGTATCTTGAGAAGCATCGCGATGTATACGAGCTAGTTGCGTCATATGACATCGTCCACATTATCGTCCCGACCGTG
This sequence comes from Paenibacillus sp. OSY-SE, assembly GCF_000283315.1. Taxonomy (NCBI): domain Bacteria; kingdom Bacillati; phylum Bacillota; class Bacilli; order Caryophanales; family Paenibacillaceae; genus Paenibacillus; species Paenibacillus sp. OSY-SE. Next base: position 55,686 of record NZ_ALKF01000162.1, read on the forward strand.
CGGGAAGCCAACGAAATTTTGAAGCGGGTGCAGCAAGGCGAAACCTTTGCCGACCTTGCCGAGCAGCTTTCCCGTGATGAGTTTACTTCAAACCAAGGAGGACGGCTTGGGTGGATTGATGAAGATGATCCTTTCGTGAACACAGCTGAATTGAATGCGGCCACCCAAATGTCAGTCGGTGAAATATCAGAACCGATCCAGGTGAAGGACGGGTATGCTATCGTGATGCTGAACGGAAAAAAAGAAGTCGAACCGGAAGAACGCAAGGCGCTTCGAGGCCGGGTGCGCAAAGACTTGGCTCTGTCGAAGACATCGCCTTTAACGGACTGGGAAGAGGCGCTGCGAAAAAAGTACAATGCGGCAATCAAGGATTCGGCATTCGCCGAACATCATGGATAATGAAGGGGTAATCGCAAGAGCGAGGGAGATGCTTGTTCTTGCGACTATCCCTTTTTTTATTTATAGAGGAAGTTCAAAAAGTCCCCTTTTGATAACGGAGTATCGCAAGATGTGATTCGGCATCGAATCTTGCATTCACCCTCGAA
>NZ_ALKF01000163.1:0-57210 GCF_000283315.1 Paenibacillus sp. OSY-SE
CAAACATTAGCTGGTTTTTTTGCCGTTCGACTTGTTGAGATAAGGAAGTCTGTTGCTGAGCACAATGAGCATAGAACTTATGATGCATCTGAGCCTTATGAGCCCCCTAGCTTCAGCGAATCTTTATATTTCTTGATTTCATTGGATTTTGTCCAATGAGACGGGGACGAATGCGAGTCTTGTATGAAAGTCATTGGATTTCATCCAGCCAGATCCGCCCAACAAGGCTGAAAAACAGAAATCCGCCCGATTTGACTGGAGGTTTTCCAATGGAATGAAGATTTCCAGTTTAAAGCAGGGGAAACCACTGCACATTTTCCAATGAATGCTCTGTCGCTCGTTACATCTCACTCCGTTAGAGGTTATAAACATCAAATAACATCCCGCCAGCTCGCCAGCTACCGTACTCATCTTCATCGCCTTTTACTCATTCTCCCACACGCTCAGAAACAGATTTTTGCTTAGAAGGCGAATCAACTTAGTAAATCAACCTGGGCAGGGCAGCTTAGATGCAATATTAGAATAGCAAAACCCAGAGCACAAACTGAGATACAGACTTAGACACAGAGCTAGACACAGACCTAGACACAGACCTAGACACAGACCTAGACACAGACTTAGACACAGACCTAGACACAGACCTAGATACAGACTTAGACACAGACTTAGATACAAACTGAGATACAGACTTAGATACGGATTTAGGAATAGAACCTAGGACAGAAACAGAACTCTTCTGGAGATGGAGTCAGAGTCGGCAAGCGGTACAGAGCTGTTTCGGAATATGCTGTTGTCACACAAAGGTGGCCACTTCTGACTCTATGGGAGAGTGAAGCTAAGGGCTTGGAAGGAGACTATAAGCGCTCAGGTCACAGAAGCGGTAACGAATGAGGGGCTTCCATCGGCAAATCACTTGCATAAGCTGTACGCTTGCACATACACGGTTAGCGTTATCATGGCCAAGCATGACTAACAGGATCGACGCTATGCCAGTGCAGAGGCTGTTTGACTAAAACGCATATTACTGAACAGGTGATCATGAATGTGGAATATGTTTGTTTCCTATCTTCCGAGCTGGAGCGTTCTCTTTCAGGCTGTGATTGCGGTGTCCATTCTATATGGCCTTTCAAGGATAATGTCCAAGACCAAACAACCCATCGATGAATAGACAGGACAAGAAGCCGTGGATCAAACTCCACAGCTTGACTTTACAGGGAAGCTGGATACCGATTTGGATCGGGTGCGAACCGAATTCGGACATCAATCAGATTTGAATTTTCGAACGTTTTGTCTGGGCAATACCAATCAGCAGGCAGCGATTTTATTTGTGAACGGCATTTCCGACAGGGATTTGATTGATAAGCATATATTGAAATCGCTCATGGGCGACCTCGCGTTGACGGGGCATGATCATTCCCCGGATTTGCCTGCACCGTCTTACACGGCACAATATATCAAAAACAACATATTGTCCGTCGGCATACTGAAAGAAGTCGATTGCTTGGCCGATTTATCAACCGAATTGCTGCGGGGTCATACCGCGTTGTTTCTAGACAACAGCCCGGAGGTCATTATTCTCGGCACGAGGAAGGAGATTACGCGCAGCGCGCAGGAACCGCCAGCGGAGATACTGGTTAGGGGCCCCCGGCTTGGCTTTAACGAGAGCATTTGCGATAATACAACGCTATTGCGGCAACATGGTTAAAATACGAACTTGACCATAACCCAACTCCGTGTCGGGCAACGCGTTACGAAGGAACTCGTTATAGCGTACGTCGAGGATATTGCCGATGAAAAATTGGTCCAAGAGGTTCGCGAAAGAATTGAGCGGATTAACCTTGATGATATCCAAGATACCGGATATATTGAACAGTTTATTGAGGACAATTTCCTGTCTCCGTTTCCGCAAGTTCAGAGCACGGAACGGCTTAATCGCGTCATCAGTGCAATAATGGAAGGGCGGGTTGCGATTATGCTGGATGGAACTCCCTTCGTCTTGACCGTCCTGACGACATTCAACATGCTGCTGCAATCGCCGGAGGACTATTATGAACGGTGGATTCTGGGGACATTGGTTCGCCTGCTGCGCTACTTCGCCGCATTTATTTCCACTTTTGGCCCGTCGTTGTATATTTCATTCATCTCGTTTCATCAGGGGCTGATACCGACGAAGCTGGCGCTCTCGATTGCGGATACCCGGGTGGGAGTGCCATTTCCATCGCTGATTGAAGTGTTGATTATGGAAGTGGCGCTGGAGATCTTGCGGGAAGCAGGGCTCCGATTACCCAAGCCCATAGGTCAGACGATTGGAATCGTTGGCGGGCTGGTTATCGGGGAAGCCGCGGTACAAGCCGGGATCGTCAGTCCTATCATGGTTATTGTAGTGGCGGATACCGCTATATCCTCGTTCGCGATTCCCCAGTACAATGCAGGCATTTCGTTAAGGGTTCTTCGTTTCATCGCCATGATTTTCGCAGCTGTATTCGGACTGTACGGGGGAGTGCTGTTCTTCTTGATGCTGTGCAGTCATCTGGTCAAGCTGAAGAGCTTCGGGGTGCCTTACATTAATCCGGCAGCTCCATATCGTCCTCAGGATTGGAAGGATTACCTCGTGCGGGCAGGGCGGTGTTGTCAAAGCATACGACTCACGGACCGGAAAGGTGATCGTATACGAAATCATCGTTAAAGAGCAAGATTCGCCCCCATGTAAATGGAAACCGCATTTCCTTCGATGTGCAGATTGAATCGGATGGCCGTATCGGGGAACAATGGACGAGCGGGAATGACTTCGACAACCGCTTCATCAGGCAGGTGGAGGCGGATACCGTCAAGCGGGTGAAGCAGCGGATAGGCAAGATGCTGCACAAGGTTCAGAAGGAATATTGCGCAGATGTCATCGGACTGGGCGAACAAGTGAGAATTCATTATCCGCGGGTGTGGGAAAAAATAAAAGGGGATTGGGATGACATCTTCGCTGATGCATCCATCCGGTATAGCGTGAAGGCGAAAGTGAAAGAGTTCGGCACAACGAGTATCAAAATAAAATAACGAACAGGCAGGAATCACTCAAAATAAAGGACGTAAGGAATATATCCTTACGTCCTCTTCTTTAAGCTGCCCGTCTGCCGCAGGCATTATCGTTTGCCGTTCGGCTCCATATTTAGCTTGAAGCCTGCAACCAATGCTTGCAGCTCCTCGGCGATGCTCGACAGATGAATCGCCGATGCGGCAATCTCCTCCATCGATGCGTTCTGCTCCTCGCTGGCGGCAGCCACCATGTCCATCTCGTTGGCGGTATCGTGGCTCATGACGCTGACCTCGTCGAAAGCGACAATCATCGCTTCATTGGACAGCGACAATTGCTCGCCCACGTGAGCTACCTGCCCGAGCTGCGTGTCGATGTTGGCAATTGCGCTGTACATGTCAGCGAAGCAATGTTCGACGGACTGCGTCAGCTCGCTTCCGGCTGAGGCGGACTCCACGCCTTCCTCCATGCGGTGCAGCATGAGACGGGCCCGCTCCTGTATATCACCGATAAGTGATGCGATCTTGCTGGCAGCGGTTCCCGCCTGGTCTGCCAGCTTGCGCACCTCTTGAGCGACGACAGCGAAGCCGCGTCCTTCTTGGCCTGCTCGCGCAGCCTCGATAGCGGCGTTCAGAGCGAGCAGGTTCGTCTGCGAGGCGATAGCTTGGATGAAGCCGGTAATGCCGCTAATTTCCTCGGCCACTTGGTTCAAGGTCTCCGTCTCTGCCTTGGAGCGGTTGGAATGGTCGAGTATGGCAACCATTTGCCGCTTGGCCGCGCTGAGCGCCTCCTCACCGGTATTCGCCAATTCATTGATATGCTGCGACGCTTCCGTACTTGCGTGTACGATGCGGAGCGTATTCTCCAGCTCTCTACGGGTAATCTCCGAAGTCTGCTTGACTGCTTGCACGCTGCTGTTCATATCGGAGGACTTCGCCGATACTTCCTGCATCGAGGCGGCCACCTGTTCGATCGTGCTGACGTTCTGCTCCGAATTGGCGGACAGCTCCTGTGAGGCAGCAGACACTTGCTCGGAGTGGGTGCTAATTTCAATCAGCACATCAGACAGCGATTGCGACATCGTATTAAAATTGGCTTCAAGCTGGCCGATCTCATCGATTCGCCCTTTCTCTGCGACACGAACGGTTAGATCCCCTTGAGCGACGGTGTCAGTCACCGACTTCAAGCGCATAATCGGCACGATCATCCGCTTCATAAATATCCAGATAAACAAACCGATCAGTCCGAGCAAAAGGGCGATAAACAAGCCTGCAATCCACTGCAGCTTGCTCGTCTTCTCTGCAATTTCGCTCGAGTCCAGGACAGAGACGACGTTCAATCCTAGAGCATTCCGTTTGTCATAGCTGTAATATTCCTTGCGGCCTTCACCCGCGAGCATGAACGTTCCTTGCTCCTGCTTGCGCATGTCCTCGAATTGTTCGCCCTTCACGGGCTCACCCTTCGTAAAGTGCGGGTGGGACATCGTGACATTGTTACGGTCGAATAAACTAACATATCCCCGATCTCCGATCGTGAATGAGCCGACCATCTCATTCAAGTTATCGATTGCGACATCGATGCCTGCTACACCGGAGCCGTCTGCTGTTGTCTTGGAAAAGGTAATGACATATCTGCCGCTCATGACGTCAATATAAGGATCCGTCATGGCCAGCTGCCCTTTCTGTTTCATGGCTTGTTTGTACCAACCGCGTGTAGCCGGATCGTAGTCGGTTTTTGCATTTTCGGAAGAGGTGTAGAAGTTCCCTTTTGAAGATACGAATGCGGCAAGCACATTATCCGAATCTTTCGCCACGTTGCGAATGCGGTCGTATATGTAGGTGTCGCGGTTCTGCCCAGGGGGAATGCTGAGGTCAGCAAGACTGCTTATCGTAACGGAGAAATCTTGTTGCGTTTCATTAAACACTTGGTTCATCATCTTGGTAACCTCGTCGACTTGGGACAGCAGCTCGCGCTCCAGCTGGTTGCGGGCTAGATGGGTCAACGTATAGCTTAGTACAACAGAAGGAATGACGACAAGCGCAATGAGAAGAAGCAACATCTGTTTGGTCAAGGATGCTTTATAACGGTCAAATAACTTTTTCATAATGAGTGGTAACTCCTCTCTAGGATGAAAAGATAATGAAGATCATGTTGTGGCAAAAGTATTTATCGGTATCTGGAGAAAAAAGTGAATATGGTAACCGTTCTCAATATTAATGTAAATATTGGTAAGGTAATTATGGAAGAATTTAATGGGCATCGAGGCGTGTGTGAAAGCGGTTGTACTAGGTTTGAACTGCCCGATTTCATCAAAAAGCAACACTTTTTCTCATCAACAGCCGTTATAAGGAATAGAGACTTTCTAAATCATGTGAACCTTTCGTATTGTTTAGAAACTCTAATTGTTAGGCATCGGAACGGAGAATCAAATTATTTAGCTAGGCAGTTGAGAGAGGAGAAACTTATGAAGTTAGTATTTGAACCAGGCAAACGCCGCTGCGGATTCATCTTGCTATTCGCATGTGCCATACTGATCCTTACCATATTATGGCCGGCAAGCATGCAAGCTCAAGGCAATACAGCTGCAGCTTCATTTAAATTGAAGGCTCAAGCCAAATCCTTATATCTTGTCATTGGCAAGGAAGCCGACGTGCCGAAGGTGAACGCTGTATATAAGGACGGCAGAATAGAAGACGTTACCGGATCCATCACGTGGCAGTCCAGTTCGGACGTGTTGACTATCGTTGGAGGCAAGGTGAGCGGCAGATATGGCGCCTCAGCGAAGCTGAAAGGCACATACGGCAATCAGACGGTTACCGTTCCCGTACGTATTCAAGAGGACTTCGTGAAGTATGGGGTGGAGCCAGCTTCCGTCACATTAAGTGTGGGTTCCTCCAAGCCGATTAAAGTAATGGGTTATTACTCCAGTGGTAAGAAAGTATCGATCGCAAATAAAATCCAATGGAAATCCGGAAATGAGCAAGTTGCGAGGGTAAGCGGCGCTACGATAAAAGGAGTGGCAGAAGGCAGTGCGACCGTGACGGGCGTTTTTGGCGAGCAAAAGTTCGAAGTTCCCGTGCAGATTACACCGAAGATTAAAAAATTAACCGTAACGCCTGCGAAGCTGGTTCTGACACCCGGTAAATCAGCCGCTTATTCCGTTCAAGCCATTTATGAAGGCGGGCGCAAGGTGGATGTCTCATCGCAGGTGACTGCTAAAGTTTCCGGTACGGGCATTCAAGTGAGCAACGGCACCGTTACGGCGGCAGGCCAGTCGAAGGGCAGTGCGAGCGTAAAACTGTATTATGGAGGAAAGGGGGTATCACTGCCCGTGAGCCTGCAGGAGAGCTTGACGGGCATCGAGGTTCAACCGACGTCTCTCGTTATCGGAGCCGGAGCCTCCAAGCCTATCAAAGTGATCGGCACCTATTCCAACGGCAAAAAGGTATCGCTTGCGAGCAAGGTCACATGGACGTCCGGAAATGGGCAAATCGCTAAAGTGACGGGTGCCAACGTTAAGGGCCTGACGGAAGGCACGACGAAAATCGTCGGCGTTTACGGTGACCGCACGTTTGAAATTCCGGTTCAGGTCACGCCGAAGTTGCAGAAATTGACGGTCACGTCATCGAGCTCAAAGCTCGCGCCGTATCAAACAACTACTTATCGGGTACAGGCCGTGTCCAGCAGTGGGAACAGCACCGATGTAACGTCGCTCGCCCAAGCCAAGTCAAATGGGAAAGCAACCGCCAATCAGGGCACGATCACTGCGGTGAGCAAAGGCAAGGCCGTCATTACATTTACATACGGCGGCAAAAAAGCATCCTTGCGTATCACGATAGAGTAGCATCGAGGCACAATGATGTGTGTGATGGCAACAACTCATAATAACGGGCACAGCTTCGCGTAACAGCGAGTGCTGTGCCTTTTGTCATGTGCGGAACACGCGCAGCGGAATCATGTTATGAGGAAATTAAAAAAAAGGAAAGCCAAAACCGACCGCCGTCTGTCTAATAGTACGTATTCAAAAAGATCACTTTTCAGCACCGAGAAGGTTGCAAGAACTTGAAGAAGGAGGAGCGGAGTGTAGGCGAGGCTACATGAGCACCTGAAATGTTTCCAAAGGAAACATGCTTCGGAAGCATAAGCTCTTCGAGAGTGAATGCAAGATTCGATGTCGAATGGCATTCTTGAGATACTTCGTGATCAAAAGTGGACTTTTTGAATAACCTCTAACAGGGAAAGGGAAAGGAGACGTCATCGTAGCAATGAATACCGATAAGCTGGTGAGGAAAGCGCAAAAAGGGGACGACAAAGCGTATGCCATGCTGTTCCAGGAATACGAAGAGATGATTTACCGGACGGCTTACATGTACGTGAAGAACGAAGAGGATGCGCTCGATGTCGTGCAGGAGACGGCGATCTCTCCTTTAAATCCATTACTTCCTTGAAAGAGGCGCACTATTTCAAAACATGGTTGACCCGCATCGCGATCAACTCAAGGTCACACGTTAAAGTCGATTTCGGAAATGTTGGATATCCCCTTAGGTACGGCAAAAACGATATTGTACCGAGGGCTGGACAAACTCCGCAAATGCGTGAAGAGGGGGGGGGATGTATCATGAACAATCGAATTAGCCGCGAAGTAGAAACGATTGAAATCCCCTCAGAGCTGCGGGAGAGAAGCAGGCGGCCAAGAAGGAGCAACAGGGAATTCGTCGCAGACGAACGGGAAGCTTCATCAAAAAAGCGGCAGTGACCGCCGCCGGCATCGCTATCGCCATCTCCGTAAGCGCCGCCGTGTCACCCGCCTTCGCTTCGATGATCAAGTCGCTATTTCTGTCCGTTGGTCTGGACGCCGGCATCGAGAAGGCAGTAGAGCAAGGGTATTCCCAGCCCGTCAATCTGGAAGTGACGGATCAGGGCATTACGCTCAGGGTGAAGGAAGTGATGGCCGATCCATTCCGCGTATCGCTTATGTACGGGATTGAGAAGGACGGTAAGCCGATTAATCCGGATCTGTTGTTTACCGATTTCATGTCAATGAAGCCTGACACGGATCCGTACATAAACAACTATGTGGTTACCGACTTGGACGGAAATGATCTGAAAGGCGTCAATCTGCCGCTAGCGCGTACCCATGGCGACAACGCGATTCTCGAGGTCGGGATTGATGACCCGACACAAGGGTACTTCATCCGCTCTCCGAAGGATATTCCGGACACGATCGTCGTTCATTTCGACATCAATCTGCTTGGGGAGACGAAGGGGAAGTGGCAGTTGAAGGTTCCGGTATCGCTGGCCCCAGCCAAGAGCGCGACCAACTTCATTCCGTTGAACAAGCGCTATGAGTCTCCATTTGGCTTCAAGCTGGACTTTCTCCAGCTCCGGCATGGGCCGAGCAAGTCGGAGTTGCTCGTCGACATTCGCGAATCTCAGGCTTGGAGTAACCAATATGGGACGTTGGGACCGCAATTCCTGTACCGCATAAAGGACGAGCAAGGGCAGGTTGTGGCGGCGTGGGACGGTATTAACGACATGACCTATAGTCTTGAAAGCAAAAATGCGCTCCTTAAGCAAAGCAGCGGCGGAGCCAGTCCCTTATGGCAATACCAAGGCCGAGTTGAAAGGACGGGGATTCATTCTCGAATTGGATCAGCGGCTGGATCAGCGAAAACGCGCTGGTTTTTGGAAGCAGAAGGCCGTGCCGCTATCGTGAGCGTGGACGCAACGACAAATGAAGTGCTGACGGTTAGTTTGAATTACGACATATCTGACTTGCCAGACAATTACGCGGAGGCGTTGAAGACCGCGCAAGCCGAATATAAGCAACAGATGGGTACGCACAAGGAGGTGTTTGCTTCGGTAAGCTACTACTACAATCGCGGCAACGGGCAAGAGCTTATGACCTTCAGCATGAAGCAAGAGGAGGGAGAAGTATTTATACAGCCTAATCTTGTCAGCGTAGATTTGAAAACGGGCAAAGTGGCTGGTTACTTCTTGTTCCCCGGATTAGCCAAAGCGGATGCCAAGATGAAGCAATTGGCGGAGCAAACCGTAAAGAACATGCCGCAAGCTAATGAACTTCCTTTCCAAGATGTTTTTCATTACAAGGACGGGCCTATCAACATATGGGAATTCCGTAATATGGCCGTCGACGGGAGCGCGCGGCAAGGCGGGAAGAAGGCGCAAAAAGCGGTTCAGTCCGTGACGATCGGGGCAGAGAGCAACAAGGTGCTCGAGGTCGTCATCAGTCCGAAGAATAACAATGGCAAAGATAAAGCGGTATCGAAAGCGGATGCTTTGAAAATCGTGACGCCAGTCGCCAAGCAGGTGTTCGGAATTGATTTGAAGTCGTATGAGCTGAAAATCGACCCGGATTGGGGAGATTGCATCTTCGCGAGCAAAGGCAAGCCATCGCTCGTTGCGAAATTCGACAATAAGGGAAATCTGAGCCGAATTCATCTGGCCGTGGATAGTAACAATCGCAAATAAAAGTGAGGCATTTCTGTAATAGTACGTTGCTGTGAATGGAATTGTTCATCCAAGCGGGTTGTTGATTTAAATCAGCAGCCCGTTTTTCGTTGTCTTTTCTTCTATATTCCGATTATTTTGTGTAAACTGAAAGGATATAGAATGCGGCTTTCAGGGTAGAACGCCGTCAAAGTGGAGGTACTTGTGGTTGTCACAACTGGGACTGTCCGTTAATGAATTCAACCGTTTAACCGAACAGATGAAGCGTCACTTCAGCTATTCCACGCTGGAACAGGGCTGGCGTTATTACCGCAAGCAAGCCGTGTCCGGGATGCAGGCAGAGGTGAATGCAGAGGTTAAGTCAAGCAAGGAGCAGTGGATAACGGCGGAGGTGCATGAAACGAAGCGCTACCGTGTCCGCTTCAACGTGAAGCAAGTAAAGCGAAGCGATTGCACATGTCCGGACGGTGGATATTGCAAACATATGGCTGCCGTGTTCTTCCAGCTGTGCGAGCAGACCGGCGGCAAGCCAGAATTGTATTTGGCCGAATTCCGTCAAGTATATATCGACGAGGAACGCCACCGAGCGGCTACGCGCAAGCGGGCGGAGCAGAAGGCGGAGCTTGAGCGCCGCAAGCAGGCAAGGCAGATGGCCTTGTCCCCGTCGGCTCCGGCCAAGGAATGGCATGATTTTTTTCATAAAAAGTATGGCAAGGCATTCACCGACTTCCATTCGCCAGTGACCGGCATTGTGAAATGGACGAAGGAGGAGCTGTATCGTGCTGCCGACGTGCTGCCGAAGCCGGTTGTGCCCTTGTACCACATGCATGTGCTGTTGTTCCTCATTCAACAGCTGTCCATCCGTTATCGCCATGGAGGCACCACGGGAATTCAAGGCAGGGATGCTCCCGTTGCAGAAGTCGTGGCGCCGTGCCTGAATCAATTGCAATCCTTGGCGGAATCTTTCGCGCTCTCATCTATACCGTCTGTCTACGAAAAGCATGTATCTGACTTGGGCGTGATGGCTGAGGCGATTGCTTTCTCGGAAGAGGAATCGCCAGTGGACGGGCTGGAGCCGTTCGCTGTGCTATGGTCGACGGTGCTCAATCGGCGTGAATGGATGGAGGAAGCTTGTGAGCGGCTCAAGACGATGCTTGCTCCTGTATCCGCGTTGCGGCCGCGGCGGAGGGATGCCATCCGTGCCGCGCTCCTTCATCTTGAGGTGATGCTCGGATACGAAGAGCAGGCGGTAAAGCGCTTGAACGAGCTGACGTATTATAAGGAGCCGGGGCGTTATTGGATGTATCTGCATGAGCACGTGCGGCACAATCGGCTGGATCGTCTCGCAATCTGGTTGGAGGCGCTCGCGCCTTTCGTGCGCCAGTCAGGCCGCCGTGAAGATATGAAGCAATATTGGGAATTTTGGGAGTGTGTATATGAACTGGCACAGGACCAGGCTGGAATGGAGTCGCTTATCTTAACGTTAATGCCAGGCGTATATCCTTATTTGTCTGCCTTTCTGTTGGATCGGAAGCGCTACCGGGATTGGGCGGAAATCCAATTGCTGCAGCGCATCTCTCCGGAAGAAGTGGCGCCTTCAGAGCTGGACATCGTGGAGCGTGCCGCGCCAGAAGTGGTGCTGCCGCTGTACCATCAAGCTGTGGAGCGGCATATCGAGGAGCGCAGCCGCGAGCATTACCGTGCTGCGGTGCATCTTCTGCAGCGCATGCATCGATTATATGAGAACATTCACTCGCTTTCCGTATGGGAGCGGTATATGGACGGTCTCTTCGATCGCTACTCCCGCCTGAGGGCGCTGCAGGAGGAAATCAAAAGAGGGGCGCTGATTGTATGATAGAACGAGCGTTGTCTTGGATGGTGGAAATCCGCAGGCGCGGGGATGGAAGCTTCTTTTTGTTCAATACTGGATTACTGCGCGATATACAGGCGCTTAAGCATATGTTGTTCGCTTGGCACGCGCCTTCCTTCTACGGCACGATGCTTCGCACGGAAGAGGACGATCGTAAAGAAGGAATCGTGGTGACAGCATCAGAACTGCTTGAGATGGTAACGCAGCCGGCTACGGCTCGCTGGGCGGAAGTGGCGCAGGGCGGCAGCCTCCGCATTGCGGCACAGAGCGCCAAGCTTTACGGGAAGATAGTTGCCGAGGGGCGATTTCAACCTTCTTACACCAAATGGAAGCAAGGGTCGTTCGGATGGGACTTGCTATTGACGGAGACGGAACAAACCGAATGGACTGATCTTCACGAACAAGCCCGCTTGTTGGGGGATGACGGTGCAGGATTGTCAGATTGGTTCGACGGCCTGATGGCAGAACTGCTGCAGCAGCGTGATGAATATTCGGTATTGTGGCGAAAGGCAGTAAGTGCCAGACCGGAATTAGAGGCTCTGCGCTTGCCTGTAGAGCGTTCTCCTTGGTGGGATGAGCAGGATTGGCTGAATTCCATCAGATGGGAGCAGGACGACACTCCATTCCGTGTCGTGCTGCGCTTGGATGAACCGGAAGAAGATCGCGGTTCTTGGAGCTTGCATGTGCTGTTGCAAGACAAGAATGATGCCGATCATCAGCTTGCATGCAAATTTGACCGCATAGCGGGAGAGGCTGCTCGCGACGAGGCGAGGCAGGCAGCGAAGGGAATTGCAGAAGACGTTGCAACTGTTGCAACAGGTGCTGCGGAAGTGGGAGCAGAAGGCGATATGGACCATTCGGACATACAAGCTGATGAGAAGACAGAAGAGCAAGTCTCCCCAGTCATCGGCTCGTTCCCGGAACTATGGCTTCCGTTCATCGGCCCTCGGCTCAAGCGGGATGTCGACAAGCTGCTGCAGATTTTGCCTTGGCTGGCGAACGACGAAGGCAGCAGCCGCATGAAGACGCGGTTGACCGAGACAGAGGCATGGCAATTTCTCGCTGACGGGAGCCTGCTTCTGGCGGAAGCGGGTTTCCACGTCGTAGTACCTGCCTGGTGGCAGAGGGTGCGCCAGATGAAGACGCGGCTCAAAGCCAAATTAACTTCTTCCGCCGGCTTCTCATCGGTGTCTATGATCGGCCTGGAGCATATGGTGCAGTTTGATTGGAAGCTGGCGGTCGGAGATTTGCAATTAAGTGAAGCCGAATTCCGAACGCTGATTGAAGAAGATCGCAGGCTTGTGCGTCTGCACGGTCAATGGATTCAACTGAATCCGGAAGAAGTAGAGCAGATTCGCAGCATGATGAAGAAGGTTGGTAGCGAAGGAGTCACCTTGGGCGAAGTGCTGGAGCTGCATTTAAACGCGGAGCGGGCGCGGCTCGAGGAGGAATTGGGCGAGGATGCGCTACAGCGGGGCAATGAAATGCAGCTGGAAATGGAACTGAACGAACAGCTGCAGCAACTCATCGGCAACCTGCAGCATCATTCGTCGGTCCCGCAGTGCGAAGCGCCAGCCGCGCTTCAAGGGACGTTGCGCGCTTATCAGGCCGAAGGGTACTCCTGGCTTATGTTCATGCGGCGCTTCGGCCTCGGGGCCTGTCTTGCCGATGATATGGGACTCGGGAAGACGATACAGTGGATCGCTTATCTTCTGCGTGTGAAGGAAGAAGCGCCTGCAGGAGGGCCCTCGCTTCTCATCTGCCCGACATCGCTTATCGGCAATTGGCAGAAGGAGCTGCAGCGCTTTGCGCCCCAATTGCGCGTCCGCTTGCACTACGGGCCCACTCGGATTAGAGGGGCTGGCTTCTTGAATGAGATTGGAGATGCCGACGTCGTTATCACGACCTATACGCTCGCTCTGCTGGACCGCGAGCAGCTGCGGATGACAACGTGGAATTCACTCTGTCTCGATGAAGCGCAAAATATTAAAAATCCGTATGCCAAGCAGTCCGTTGCGATTCGCAAGCTGAACGCGCAGCACCGCATCGCTTTAACGGGGACGCCGATGGAGAACCACCTAATCGAGCTGTGGTCGATTATGGACTTTCTCAATCCGGGCTATCTCGGCACGCTGTCACAGTTCCGGCGAACGTATGTGAATCCGATTGAGCGGACTCAAGATGCGGAGTGGACCATGCTCGTGCAGCGGCTCGTTCAGCCATTCCTGTTGCGCCGTTTGAAGAAAGACCCAGAGATTCAACTGCATCTGCCCGAGAAAAATGAATCCAAGGTGTATGTGCCGCTCACTGCGGAGCAAGCGTCCGTATATGAACAGACGCTGCAGCAGTTGTTCGGCGACCTGGAGCAGCTCGGGACGATGGAACGCAGAGGGCGTATTCTTGCGGCGTTGACGAAGCTGAAGCAGGTATGCAATCATCCGGGGCTGCTTAATAAAGAAGCGGCAGCCCGTTCGGGACCGGAACGTTCCGGGAAGCTAATCCGTTTGCTGGAGATGCTCGCCGAGCTCAGGGCTGAGAATGAGCGCAGTCTCATCTTTACCCAATATGCGGAGACTGGCCGACTGCTGCAATCCGTTCTTGCGAAGGAGCTGGGGGAGAAAATACCTTTCCTTCACGGCGGAGTGCCGAAGGCGGATCGGGATAGCATGGTGCAGCATTTCCAGGACGATACGTTGCCTGAAAATGAGCGTCCTGGCGTGTTCATACTGTCCCTGAAGGCTGGGGGAACGGGGCTGAATTTGACGGCCGCCAATCACGTATTTCATTATGACCGCTGGTGGAATCCCGCGGTCGAGAATCAGGCGTCTGACCGCGCCTACCGTATCGGGCAGACCCGCAACGTGCAAGTTTATAAGCTGATCGCCCTCGGTACATTGGAAGAGCGGATAGATGATATGATCGAGCAGAAGCAGGCGTTGAGCGAGCAAATTATTGGCACCGGCGACAAATGGATAACGGAGATGTCCACGACCGAGCTTAGGGAATTGTTCGCGCTGCGCAGCCAGTGGATGGATTGAGCAAATGAAAGATATAAGAATGAAATAAAGAAGCACACTTCGCAATTATTTGCGGCGGTTGTGCTTCTTTTTGCAATGATACCCCTCCTGTCTTGAATAATATTCCTTTCTTTACAAACAATACGATTCAAGTGTGTGTTCAAAAGGGGACTTTTTGAACAACCTCTTCAACAGGAGGATGATGTGGATGTGCAGGAGATTTTCATTAGCGGCGGATTTACCGGAGGTTACGCAATATTTTCAAATTAACAGAGTGATGTTCCATTACAAGCACCGGTTCAACATCAGCCCGACGCAGACGGTTCCGGTCGTGCT
This sequence comes from Paenibacillus sp. OSY-SE, assembly GCF_000283315.1. Lineage (NCBI taxonomy): Bacteria > Bacillati > Bacillota > Bacilli > Caryophanales > Paenibacillaceae > Paenibacillus > Paenibacillus sp. OSY-SE. The sequence goes on from NZ_ALKF01000163.1 coordinate 14,720, forward strand.
GCAAACAGGCGGCGAACGAATACTGGATGAGTACCGGTGGGGAATGGTCCCGTTCTGGGGCAAAGACTCGCTGAATGCGGACATTTATGCGGTACATGAGAATTCTGCCTATTGGAAAGTCGTTGAGCGGCAAAGGTGCATTATTCCTTGCAGCGGGTTCTATTATTGGCGGCAGGAAGGAAAGAAGAGCTATCCGATGCGTGCGGTGCTGCGGACGAGAGGAATCTTCGGAGTGGCCGGACTGTATGATATATGGAAGGATTCGCGCGGCGAGGCGTACCGTACCTGTACACTACTCATGACCCGGGCCAATGATCTGATTGCGGAATTTGATGCGCGGATGCCAGCGATTTTGGAGCAGAGTGAGGCGGAGGCCTGGCTGAACAGTGAGACGACAGAAGTAGAGGCGTTGGCCCGCATGCTGCGTCCTTACAGCCCGGCGCGAATGAATGTCTACCCGGTGTCGCCGCTTGTCAATAACGACTTGTATGATACTTCGGACTGCATCAAAGAGATGGATTTGAAAGTCGCATGGGTAAAAAATTGAAAGCACGCAAATCCGAAGCCGCTGCCCTATCGGGTAAGCGGCTTCGTTGATCCCGGTGAATTGGAGAGGGCAGACATATAGAAGTTATCCGGCAGTATCGTTGTCATGCATGAACGTTTTTTACAATCGAATACCGGACGGTATAATAGATTCAAGATGCAAAGAAGTCGTTCCTTCACCGCGGAAGAGGCTCAAGGTGCTGCGGGAAGCTGTGTGAACGATAAAAGGAGTGGATATATCCGTGCAGCGAAATGCTTACCCGGAATGGTCGTGGTCGCCGTCGCGGCATACGTTGTTCGAAGAGTGCCGCCGCAAATATTACTATCACTATTATGCTGCGCATAACGGCTGGTTGGCCGATGCGCCGGAGCTAGCCAAGCAGGCGTATCGCCTGAAGCAGATGACGAACCTGTATCTGGTATTTGGAGATGCGATGCATAAAATGGCGGAGACGACGCTGATGCAGTTCAATCAGGCAGGACGCCTGCTGGAAGCGGATGAGCTGACGCGGCGAGTGCGCAACTTGTTGAATCAAGCGTATAAGGATTCATTAGATCAAGCGGCATGGCGGGAGCAGCCGAAGAAGCGCACGATGCTGCATGAGATGTATTATGACGGCGAGCTTCCGCACCATGTAACCGACACGATTAAACGCCGCATTCCGATACTTGCGGACCGATTTTTAGGAAGCCGCAGCCTGCAGCAGTTCGTCCAGGAGCAGCAAGCTCGCCTGCTGGAAATCGAACGGCTCAATACGATCGAGGTAGCGGGTACGAAAGTGTATGTGAAGCTTGACTTCATGTTCCGCCAAGATAATCGGCACGTCATAGTGGATTGGAAGACGGGACAGGAAGACGAACGGAACAAGACGCAGCTGAGGCTGTATGGTCTGTACGTGCATCGGATGTACGAAGTGCCGTATGAACGTCTTGATATACGAACGGAGTATTTGCTGAGCGGACAATGTTACGAGGATCAGGTCGAAGGTGAAGAGATGGCGGAGTTAGAGCGGCACGTGGTCACAAGCATTCAGTTGATGAGAGATTATTTGGCGGAGCCGGCGATCAACCGCCCGTTATCGGTAGATTCCTTCGAGCCGACAGAGAATGCTCGCCGCTGCCGCCGCTGCGCATTCCTAGAAATATGTGAGTATGGACAGCGGTCGGAAGACACTTCCTCCGCCTCTTGAGCTTAGCGCCGTCGTCAGAAATCGAGTGGCATGAACAAAAGGAGAGCCAAACTGAAGCAACAGTATGGAAAAGGAAGGGGGATGGACAGATGACGGAAGCGGTGAATAGGGGGGCGGAACAGGTAGAGGACTCTACAGGAACGACGTTTTTTGTGCCGCTGCCGCCAGATGGGCGGTATACCCGTGGTACGTATCAGCACGATGCAGTTACGCTGGCCATTATGATGCTCGGCAGTGTGCTGGTGCGCAGGACGGAAGCGGGCATCATCAGGAGCCGAATTGTTGAGACGGAAGCTTATGCCGGTCCTGAAGATAAAGGCTGCCATGCTTATAATGGACGGCGGACGGCGCGGACGGAGACGATGTTCCATGACGGCGGAACGGCCTATGTCTATTTCATTTACGGCATGTATCATTGCCTGAACGTGGTGGCGAACGCAACGGACAAGCCGGAAGCGGTGCTTATCCGGGCAATCGCGCCGCTGACGGACGACGATGAAGCGAGAATGAAGCAGTTCCGCCGCATTCGTTCGCGGAAAGCGGCGGATTTATGCAACGGTCCGGGAAAGCTCTGTCAGGCGCTACAGATCGATAAGCAATGCAACGGCATAGATATGATGCATAGCGATGATCTGTGGATGGAAGGCGGGACATGGCCGGGGGCGGACAGGATTGTGTGTGCGCCGCGCATCAACATTCCGTATGCGCAAGAATATGAGAGCAAGCTGTGGCGGTTCTATGTGCAGGATGATCCGTACGTGTCGGTTAACGATAAGCAGGCCGTGCCGTTGACGGCGGCTTGGAGCGCGTTGTATGAAGCAGAGTGATTGGACAAGCGTTAGGCTAAAGGGAGCGACGGTAAGACGGTAATCTATGGTGTATCCTGTCGGTAATGAAGATGCCGAAAAGGGGATGCGCCTTTTTTCCATATCCTTTCAACAGAGAACATGTTGTCGGTCTACTGTGCAACGGTCCTTACGTCCACTCTCCCATACAGTCAGGGAGGATACTGACAGGGATATGGCACATGCTGTTAGTATAGATACCATGGCAATAAGCAGCCGATTATGATGACAGTGAACCAGAATTGTCATAGGTCGTGTCGTCTCCTGATGGAAGGGGAGAGTGATGCAAAGGGACGGTTGGGGGAATCCCCTTCAGTGTGAATGCATCACTGCACGAACGGAACATTTCGTTAATAATGAAGTGTCCATGCCTTACAATTTTACAGAGGCATTCAAACACTGCCGCTCATTTTTGTAAGGTGCCGATAAAGTTTTTTCATAACATTAAAATATTCGTTTGAATTTACGAACGAGTCGTTGTATACTACAAATATATAAACATTCAAACATTAGTTTGATTATTGTAATGTTTACGATTATCTTGCAAATGCAGTTCCGCTTTTCAATTTACATGCTTAATATTTAATCAACTTTACAACAATATACTGGTGAGGTGACGCAAATGGCTGCACGGAAAATAATGAAGTCTGACGAGAATGGGCTTGACCACGTGAAAGACGACGTATGTGAAATCGTATGCTACGATACGGAAAAGATTAACTCCTTAAAAGGGCGTGTAGAGGATAACGAAGTACAGGGAATGGCGCAGATGTTCAAAGCGCTGTCCGATCCGACACGCATGAAAATGGCGTGCTTGCTGGATGAGGGTGAGGAACTGTGCGTCTGTGATATGGCGATATTGACTGGCCAATCGATAGCGACGACGTCCCATCATTTGCGCTTGATGAAGTCGCTTGGCATCGCCAAGTCGCGCAAGGAAGGGAAGAACGTCTTTTATACATTGAACGACCATCATATCAGTACGCTGATTCGGATGACGCTTGAGCATCTCAGAGAGGAGCATTGCCATGACGACACGGGGCATTCCACAACAAACTGATGAACGAGCCGCATATCGTGTGCAAGGGCTGTCTTGCGCGAACTGCGCGAAAGGTCTGGAGGAGGAAATACGCCGCCTTGACCATGGAGACAATGCCGTCCTGAATTATAACAGCGGCACGCTGAAGCTGAGCCGCAACATTGATATGGCCAAAGTGAAGCGTATATTGCGAACGGATGGAGCTAGAATTGTCGAGTCAGGGTCTGGGGCAAGCTCGAAGTCGAAAGGGCATTCTCATGCTGAGGGACATAATCATTCACACGCCGACAGTCACGATCACGCTCATGGCCATGATCACGACCATGGGCATGAACATGGCGATGGTCACGGGCATGACCACAGCCACGGAGATATGAAGAAGATGAAGTGGTTCCTCGGCAGCTCCGGTATTTTATTTATCTCTACCTTTTTGTTGGATGGCCGGATTCCGAGCGCGTTTCTTATCGCCGTATATTTGTTGGCTATGCTGTTAAGCGGACATGTGACGTTCCTGAAAGGCTTGCGCAACCTGATCCGCCTTCGCTTCAACATGGATACGCTGATGACGGTGGCTTTGACCGGTGCGGTGTTGATCGGAGAGTGGAAGGAAGCGACGCTCGTTGCCATTCTGTTCGGTCTGAACGAACTGCTTGAGGGCTATGGGATGGAGCGTGCGCGCCAATCGATGGAAGCACTGCTTGCAGTAGCGCCGAAGCAGGCAACAGTACTGCGGGATGGGCAGTCGGTGACGATCCCGATTGAACAGCTCGTCATGGGCGATACAGTACTCGTTCGTCCCGGAGAGAAGATTCCTTCCGATGGTACGGTGCTTGAAGGGCATAGCGCCGTTAATGAGGCGGCTATTACAGGGGAGTCGCTGCCGGTATCGAAACAGAACGGCGACGTGGTGTTTGGTGGCAGCGTGAATACAGACGGCGTCTTGAAGGTGCGGATTGATAAGGCGTACGAGGATTCATCGCTCGCGAAAATACTGCATCTCGTTCAGGAAGCGCAGGATACGAAGACGCCGACGGAATTGTTCATCGACCGCTTTGCGAAGGTGTATACACCAATTATTATGATTGTGGCTGCGCTTGTCATTCTCGTACCGCCGCTGCTGTTCGATGGAGACTGGTACAAGTGGCTTTATCAAGGGTTGGCTGTACTCATTGTCGGTTGTCCGTGCGCGCTCATTCTATCGTCGCCAATTGCCATTGTAAGCGGGATTACCCGCACTGCCCGCAACGGTATTCTCGTAAAGGGCGGCGTTCATTTGGAGCAGCTCGGCAAGATTGAAGCACTCGCCTTCGACAAAACGGGTACGCTGACCAAAGGGGAACCCGCTGTGCAGGCGGAATCGATTTACCGGCCGGACCAATTCTATCAAGTAGTCGGTGCGGTGGAGCAAGCCTCGTTGCATCCGCTCGCCAAAGCTATTATGCGATACTTAGAAGCGAAGGGCGAAGCGGCGTTCCCAGAACCGTCGCATAGCGAGACGGTTCCGGGTGAAGGCATCCGTGCCATCATCGACGGAGCGACGTATTGGGTCGGCAGCGAGCGCGTGCTGGATAAATTGGCGCCGCAAGGAGATGCCGCGGAGCGCGTGCGGAAGGCGCGTGAAGAAGCGGAACAGCTGAAAGCGCGCGGTCTGACGCTCGTCGTAGTCGTCTCCGAGCATACGCAAGAGCCGCTCGGATTGTTCGGACTCGCAGACGAAATTCGCGAAGAGAGCAAAGATACGATCGCAGCGCTGCATGCAGCAGGCGTCAAGCATACGGTCATGCTGACTGGAGACCATGCGCAATCGGCACGGCAAGTTGCAGATAATGTGGGCGTAACCGATTGGTATGCGCAGCTGCTGCCGCAGCAGAAGGTTGAGAAGATTAAGGAACTGTCGCAGCAATACCGTGTCGCCATGGTTGGCGACGGCATCAATGATGCGCCGGCGTTGGCTTCGGCACAGCTTGGAATCGCGATGGGCAAAGGAACAGACAGCGCCGTCGAGACGGCCGACATCGTGCTGATGCAGGATCATCTTGGCAAGCTTCCGATTGCGATTCGTATTTCCCACAAGGTGAACCGGATCATCCGCTGGAACATTGGCATTACATTGGTTCTTAAAATTGTTGCCCTGCTGCTCACTATTCCAGGATGGTTGACGCTTTGGATCGCTATTCTGTCCGATATGGGCGCGACCATCTTAGTGACACTGCTCGGACTTACGATTCTGCTTGGCAAAGATCGCGAATAAGCATCTTATAACATAGAAGGCCGCTATCCCTCCTTAACGGGCGGAGCAGCGGCCTTTTTCGCAGCGAAGCTACATTGGGGAAGTTGTTTTTTCATAGATGTTAAATCCGCTCGAATGGCTCCCTTTATACTCATATCCAATACTCTGGTAGAAGGCGTTCAGCGCATCATTGCTTGCGATGCAATCCAAGCGAAGCCGGTCTTTGCCAGCGAATGAGATTCCTTGATCCACCCATCTCATCATTGCTGCGCCGAGTCGTCTGCCGGAATAAGCGCGATGAATGGCCAGTCGATGCAAATAAATGCTGCTCTCGTGCCCCTCTTCGCCCCATAGGGAGCAGTCCCATTCACTCGGCTGCTGCAGCATCATGATGACACCGGCTATCTGATCGCCCTGCTTGAAGACGAACACGTCTCCGTTTGCAATCGCGCCGGTCATATCATGTGTGTCTTCACCTTCCAATAATCCACTCCATTGGCTAGAGCCTTTGCTTCGCAGCCATTCGGCCGTCTGTACCAACAGCGACATCACTGCGCTCGTATCTTCTGGTGTTGCTTGAGCCGCTGCAATGTCGTCAGCAATCATATCTTCTTTTATAGTGAATTCACTCATATCTCCACTCCTCTCGTACGTTTCGCTGCGTCCATAATAATGCTATTTTAGCGCAATCCTGCAAGCGCGACAAAGTGCTGGCGTCAAATATGTCAGGATGGAATGATACCGCAATCAGGAGTAAAAAGTTGGATCGCCGGGCAACCTTAACACCATAAACTAACTGTTACTGTTAAGGAGTGGGCGAAGCGATGAATTCCATTGGCACCGATGGCCGGGGAGACCATACGGCACATCTGCGGCCGGAGGAACGGCCGAACCGGGCATATGCCGTCACAACAACCTATGCCAGACGATTGGCGTGCGTCCTTGCGGTGCTGCTGCTGGCAGGTTGCACCGATACGATGTCTGCCTCCACAGGAGAAGCGGCATTTCATGCAGGAGAGCCGCTTGTTAATGAGCAAGTCATACATGCGCCTTGGATTGCAACGAAGAACACGGTGCGCGTCAATACGAACGACCCGGTTAAAGCGGCTGTAACCATTTCACGGACGGTATGGCCAGCGACTGACGATAACCAGCGGCCGAATGGAGTGGTGCTCGTACCGAATGACGACTGGGCGATTGCCATGGCGGCAGCTGATTTAATTCATTTTCCGAATAACGGACCAGTGCTTTATATTAAGAAGGATGGCATTCCTGACGAAACGCTATCTGAGCTAAAACGGCTAAAACCGAAAGGTTCCCCAGAAAATGGCGGGGTGCAGGCGATCGTGGTCGGTGATGTAGATGCCAGCGTCACGGAAGAAATCAAGGAGCTCGGTTTGCAGGTTGATGTCATTAAAGGCGATCAGCCTGCGAAGGTTGCCGCTGATATCGATGCATATTATACGCGGGTGAACAAGGAACAGCCGAAATCGGTCGTCATTGCATCGACAGATGATGCGAAGTTCGCTCTGCCGGCTGTCAACTGGATTGCCCATATGCCGGAGCCGGTGCTCTACGTCAGCAATAAGGGGATCCCGCAGGCGACAGCCGATGCGTTGGCGAAGCGGCGCAAGCAAGCGGTCATGTATGTAATCGGGCCAGAGCAAGCGGTGCCTGAAGACGTGGCCAAGGAGCTAGAAGTGTTCGGCAGAGTCGTGCGCATTCAAGGGAAGGACCCGATGCAGCAAGCGATTGCGTTCGCCAAGTATAAAGATAACAAGACGGGCTTCGGCTGGGGCATTACGACGGCGGGGCATAACTTCTCCTTCGTGCGGGAGGGGGATGAATGGTTGGCGATTGCACAGGCTCCGTTCGCGCATCTGGGCAAGCATGCGCCGCTGCTATGGATGAGCGGGGGGCAAGTTCCGGACGATGTGCGGACGTATCTCGAGTCCGTCCGGCCAAGGTACAATACAACGCCGGTGGAAGGGCCTTATAATGCAGCTTGGCTTACGGGAGCCGAAGGGAGCGTAATGCCGAGCGTTCAAAGCGAGATCGATGCCTTGCTTGAGATTGAGCCTAAGAAGGCTGGGAGCAAGAGCAGCCCTCACGCGGGACATCATGGGTAACAAGTTAGAGAGCTTAGCTGTGGACTGACATGGCTAAGCTCTCGTCATGTCAGCCCGGCTTCAAGGCAGAGAAGCGCAGCCGCCTGTAGTCCGCAACCCATTGTCCCTGTACGTAAATGAACGGGCGGCACTCTTCTGTGACAAGCTCGAAGAATCGGCCTTGTTCCTGTGCTGGCAGTGCCTGCACAAAGTCCCCGGCGAAGCTCTTCAGCCAGTAGCTGAGGCCGTCGTCCCCATCCGGCAGCGGAGTGGGACGGTCGAAATGGACGGCGTAATCAACGCGGAACCCGGCCTGCTCCAAGCGCGAGGCGTACTCGCCTATGGTCGGATAATACCAGGGGCTGAGCGCAGCTGCGTCAATTCCGTATTTGGATGACAGCACGTGCGATATTCCGTGCAGAATGGTTCCGACATTGTCCCGCCCACCGAATTCCGCCACGAATCTGCCGCCTGGCTGCAGTGAGGAATATACGTGACGGATAACGTCGTCTGCGTTTTTCATCCAGTGAAGCGCGGCATTGGAGAAGACAGCGTCAAATGATGAGGTGAACCGGTTCGGAAGACTGTTCTCCGCATCGGCGATCTCAAAGGACAGCGTTGGATATTTTCGGCATGCCTGTTCAATCATGTCCGCTGATTTATCGATACCCTCTGTATGAGCGCCCGAAGCGGCAATCTGTGCAGTAAGATCCCCAGTGCCACAGCCCAAATCAAGAATGCGTTCCCCCTCCTGGGGGCGAAGCAGATCGACAACGTCTTTGCCGTAGACGGAAATGAAGCGCAGCTTATCATCATACAGCTCGGGTTTCCATTCATTATGAGACGGCATATTCATCACCTCGCGTGTAAAGTCGTTCAAAAAGTCCCTAATGTTTATTGTAGTATGGCAGAATTTAGATTATAGGACAAATATATAATACCTATCCCTATTATAGGGTACAACTATATAACATGGGAGATGTTAACAAATAATGGCGTAAGTCACGATTTTAAATGTTTTTTTTGACAAAAGAAATGGAAATATGACGAGCTTTCCAGTACATTTAAACTAGGTGAAAAAAAGTTAGAAGAGGTGAATGTATTGGCAAAGTCATCATCACGCAAAGGTAAAAAAGGAAACGAACGCATGTTTCTCATTATGTTGCCGATTGCCATTATCGTACTGCTCGGTATTATTTTTGTGTTAAATAAACAAGGAGAGAAAATTAAAACGGACGAAATGGCGAACAAGCCAGCGGTAGAATTCAATCTTGAAGGCCAGCCGACGCTTGGTTCAAAGGACGCGAAGGTGTCGATCGTGGAGTTCGGCGACTACAAGTGCCCGGCCTGCAAAATTTGGACGGATCAGCTTTATCCGAAGTTAAAAGCGGATTTCGTGGATACGGGCAAGGCTACGTTTACATTTATGAACAAGCTGGTCATTCCTAAATCCGAGCTGGCTTCCGAAGCGGCAGAAGAAGTATTTCGCCAAAACCCGGAATCGTTCTGGACCTTCCATCATGAATTGTATACATCCCAGCAAAGTGAGCAAAAGGATTGGGTAACAGTCCCGTTCCTTGTTGATTTGGCGAAGCGTGTCGTGCCCGATATTGACGCAGGCCAGCTTGAGCAGGCTTTAAACGATCGCACGATGCAAGGCAAGGTAGCAAGCGATGAAGAGATGGCTCACAAAGCCGGAGTGAACGGCACGCCGACCGTATTCGTGAACGGCAAAGAATTTACGGGACAATGGGATAATTACAGTCAATTGAAAGCGTTTGTTGAGACGGCGCTGAACGAAGCGAAATAATGGATGGGGGCGTGGAAGCTATATGATGGTTATCCGGCGTTACGCCTTGCATTTCGCTTGGCTCGTTTCATTTGTCGCGGCAGGCGGGAGCTTGTATATGAGTGATATTTTACTGTGGGAGCCGTGCAAGCTGTGCTGGTTTCAGCGCATCTTCATGTACCCGATGGTGATTCTGCTCGGCATTGCCGCTTACCGGAATGACCGCAGTGTAGTTCGTTATGCCCTGCCGTTATCGATAGTCGGAGGATTGATTTCGACTTATCATTACATGGTGCAAAAAATTCCTGCAATGGCCAACACATCGCCTTGTCGCTCCGGCATCCCTTGCAATACGGATTATGTGGATGCATACGGATGGATTACGATACCGCTTCTGGCATTCGTTGCTTTTTTGTTCATCACGATATTGCTGCTCCTTGCGCGTAAGCACGAACCACAAGAATAGAGTGCGACGGGTTATCATCAACACATGGGGGAGATAGAATGATGAAATTCGGACTGCAGAAGAAAATGGTGTTCGGCATGCTTATCGTATCTGGAGTTACCTATGCGACAAGCGGTTTCTTTATCTTCGTACTGAAGCCGTATATTGCCCCGAATATGGGCGATATAGCATATGATGCGATTATTTTTATGCTCGGCATATTTTGGACGTGCCTGCTCGGATGGTTGGCCGCAAGCTTGATTGTGAAGCCGCTCATTCAGCTGACGAAAGCGGCGGACGAAGCGGCGCAAGGCCGATTGAGCGTGACGCTGCCTACCTATCGCTTCCAGGATGAAGTTCGGGTCTTGACCCATTCTTTCGGTAAAATGATTCATAACCTTCAAGGGATGATTGTAGAAATTAAGAGTAGTGTAGACATTACAACTCGCAATACTTCCATGCTCAGCGACGCGATGACGCATGCGGCCGAGCAAATTGAGCATATTTCACGCACTGCGGAGGATATGAACCATGGGGCGGAGCAGCAAGCGACCTGGACGGCGCAATCGGCTGCATCGGTAGAAGAAATTCATGCCTCTGCCGTCGCCGTACAGGAACGAGCAGGTGAGACCGAGCGCATGACGGCAGATACGCTGGACACGCTGGCAGAGAGCGAAGATATTTTGAAATCGATCATCGATGGCATGCTGCATGCCGCGGAAGCCGGACAAGCCTCGATTAACTCGGTACAGCGGTTGAACGAGCAGGCTGAGCAGATCGGGGATATATCGATCGCGGTGCGTGAAATTGCGGACCAGACGCATTTGCTCGCCCTGAACGCTTCCATTGAAGCGGCGCGCGCAGGAGAGCAGGGGGCAGGCTTTGCCGTCATTGCGTCCCAAGTCCGGAAGCTGGCGGAACAGAGCGCGGCAGCTGTCAGCAGCATCAACGAGCGGATTGTCCATATGCAGTCCCAAGTGGTGGAAGCAGTGGGGCACATTACGGCTCAGGTCGAGACGGTAAGTCTGGAAGCCGGGAAAAAAGATGATGCTGCGCGTGCGCTCAATACGATTGCTGAGGTAACGAAGCAGGCGTCGACAGCTGTGCATGACATTGCGACGTCGGTCGGTCAACAGACGGAACGGTTCGCGTCCACGTTGCACCAAACGCGGCAAATGGCCGCCGTCGTCAATGAAATGGCGGCAGGCACGCGCCAAGTGGCGAGCGCAACGCAGGAGCAGACGGCTGTCATGGAAGAAATGGCAGCTTCCTCCGACGTTTTGCGTGATCAAGCGAGCCGTTTGAAAGCGCAAATTGAAGTGTTTAAAAGCTGATTATAAGCTATAATTTCATACAGAATGATTGCGACCTGCACACTTTTGAGTGATGCAGGTTATTTTTTTGCAACATTTGTGCATATAGAGGTAAATAAAATGCATGTTCAATCTCGAAAAAAACGCTATCATGGAGATACAATGGAAAAGTTCTTTATTTCTTCTTTACGACTATGTAGGAACATAATGATACAGCTGAAGGAGAGAGATTCATGACAACGCTTTCGTACCAAGGCAAGCAGTTTTTTGTAGAGGGCAAGCCAACTCAACTTATCTCGGGCGCCGTTCATTATTATCGTATCGTGCCGGAGTATTGGGAAGATCGGCTGCTTAAGCTGAAGGCGCTCGGCTGCAATTGTGTGGAGACGTACATTGCGTGGAACATGCACGAGCCGCGGGAAGGACAGTTCAATTTCGAAGGGATGGCGGATGTAGCCGAGTTCGTTCGTGTCGCTGAGAGAGTGGGACTGTATGTCATTGTTCGTCCAAGCCCGTACATCTGCGCGGAATGGGAATTCGGCGGTCTGCCGGCTTGGCTCTTGAAGGACGAGATGCGTCTCCGCTGCAGCGATCCGCGTTATTTGGACAAAGTAGCCGCTTATTATGATGCGCTCCTTCCTCAACTTACGCCGCTGCTCGCTACGCAAGGCGGTCCGATTATCGCGGTGCAAATCGAGAACGAATACGGCAGCTACGGGAATGACCATGCCTACTTGCAGTCACTGCGCCAGATGCTTATCGAGCGCGGTGTAGACGTGCTGCTGTTCACCTCCGACGGACCACAGGACGATATGCTGCAAGGCGGCATGGCGGAAGGCGTGCTGGCGACAGTCAACTTCGGCTCCCGCGTGGAGGAAGCCTTCGATAAGCTGAAGGAATATCAACAGGATGCGCCGCTCATGTGCATGGAGTATTGGAACGGCTGGTTCGACCATTGGTTCGAGCAGCATCACACCCGCAATATCGAAGACGCATCCAATGTGCTGGACGACATGCTGCGCATCGGGGCATCGGTCAACTTCTACATGGCGCATGGCGGAACGAACTTCGGCTTCTGGAACGGGGCGAACCACGGCGGCAAGTACGAGCCGACCGTCACGAGCTATGACTATGACGTGGCAATTAGCGAAGCAGGCGATCTTACGCCGAAGTATTATGCGTTCCGTGAAGTGATTGGGAAGTACGCGGAGCTTCCGGAAGGTGAATTGCCGGCGAATACGCCTAAAGCGGATTATGGCGCTGTGCAGGTGTCACGACGTGTCAACTTGTTCGACACACTCGCTTCGATGGCCGATGCGAAGACAAGTGTATGTCCAGAACCGATGGAGAAATACGGGCAGAACTACGGCTTTATTATGTACTCCACGCGTATTTCGGGGCCTCGTCCGGAGAGCCGCCTGACGATTCAAGACGTGCGCGACCGCGCCCTCGTCTTCCTGGATCGGAAGCTGGTCGGTGTCGTCGAGCGTTGGGATCCGAAGTCCATTCCGGTCGTCATTCCGGAAGGCGGCGCGCAGCTCGACATTCTCGTGGAAAATATGGGCCGGGTCAACTACGGTCCTGAGCTGTATGACCGTAAAGGCATCACGCACGGCGTACGCTTGAATGGGCAATTCCTGTTCCACTGGGAAGTGCGCAATCTGGAGCTGGAAACGCTCGACGGCCTGCGCTTCGATGCGCCGGCTTCAGAGCTGGAAGGCGAGCAGCCGGGTTTCTATGAAGCAACGCTGACGATTGAGGGGACGCCGAAAGATACGTTCCTGCGTCTCGACGGATGGAAGAAAGGCGTTGTCTTCATCAACGGCTTCAACCTGGGCCGTTATTGGGAAGTGGGGCCCCAGCAGACGCTGTTCGTGCCTGCGCCGATATTGCGCGAGGGTGGCAACGACATCGTCGTGTTTGAATTGCACGCAGCGGGAAATCAACTTTGCTTCGAAGCGGAGCCTTCCTTGTAAGGCCGGGGCGGACGAAAATTGAATGCGAAGGGGGTGTCTGTTTCCTGCGGGCATCCCTTGATTGCCTTTACTACAGTTGTCTTTGCAACGGTTGTCTGTGTACGAAATGTCGGATGCTGCTGATACTGTTTCAATCCGAAAGCCATTTTTCAACATAAGGGGAGAACTTGAATGAGTAAGCGCACACGTATCGCCACACGCGTATTTATTCTCGGCATGGACGGGGCAGGCAATTGGAACGAGGAAGCCTCCACCCCGAATATGGACCGTATTATTAAGCAAGCGGGCGTCATGACGCAGCACGCACAGACGGAATTGCCGACGATTAGCGCCCAATGCTGGGGTTCGATGCTGCATGGGGTGACACCGGATCGGCACGGCGTCAACAACGATATTGCGGCGGAAACCCCGTTTCCGAAGAATTCTCCTTATCCGTCGTTCTTCCGCGTCGCGCGGGAAGCGGATGCCACGATGAAGCTGGCCTCGTTCACGGCATGGGTGCCGATTAACTTCGGACTTGTGGAGGACGGCCTGGACATTTATAAAGCTTCTGCCAATGATGAAGAGCTGACGCGACTCGCAAGCCAATATTTGCGCGAAGTTGATGATATCGATATCTTCTATTTCGCGATTGACTTGCCAGATGCCGCAGGACACCGGTATGGTTACAGCACTGCAGAGCACGTGGAGTCGATCGGGGCAGCGGATGAGATGTTCGGTCAAGTGCTGGACGCGATTGAAGCAAGAGGTTGGCTGGAAGACAGCCTCATTCTGTTCGTCACGGATCACGGTGGCGGCGGGGCGGTAGCGACAGGTCACGGCAGCGACCATCCGATGGATCAGACGATATTTTGGGGTAGCGCGGGTCCGGGGGTGAACCGTTCGGCCCGACTGGACGGCTTGACGTTCAAAGACACGGCAGCTGTCGTGGCGACAGCGCTCGGATTGCCGATTCCGGCAGCTTGGGATGCACGGTTGCCAGAGGATGTGTTCGTACGTGAAGTCATTCTGTAATCGGTAAAAAAGGGGGGATACACGGTATGACGATGTATGTAGGCGTAACAGATATGTTCCACAAGGAAGTGCGCAGCTACAATGAATGGAATCGGTATACGACACTCGCGAAGAAGCGGCATCAGCGCGTTGTCAGCTGCAAGCGGGATAGTGCAGCGTTTCAAGTATTGGTATCGAGCGACGAGCCGTTCCTTCTCGCGAAGAATGCCGATACGCTGTTCTGGAAGGGTGGAGCGCTGAACATTGCTCGCGTGGAGGTTGCCATTGCAGGAGCATCTGTTCATCCAGACGTGAAGCTGATCGGATTCATGCGGGACGACGACGGAACGCCGAAGGCAGATCTGCTGCTTGAAGATTCGCATATGCGGGTGGAAGCGCGCCAAGTGCAGCCGGTATGGGTGGAACTTCCAGCGGGAGAGTCGATGAGGGCAGGAACGTACCATGGCCGTGTCCGCCTATTCACTCATCAAATGTTCGAGGATGAGCAGTGTGTCGGCGAGTGCACGTTCGAATGGATCGTGGCGGAAGAGACACTTCCTGAAGCGAAGGATTACCGCTTCTATCTGGATTTGTGGCAGCATAGCTCGAATATCGCGCGGAAATATAACACCGGCCTCTGGACAGAAGAGCATTTTGCTGTATTGGATGCTTATTTAGAAAGTATGGGCCAACTGGGGCAGAAATCCGTCACGGTCGTCGTCTCCGAAGTTCCATGGTCTGGGCAAATGTCCCATAACGACCGGGACCCGTCGGACTTGTTCGAATACAGCATCGTATCCGTGCAGAAGGCGGCGGATGGGGCGTTCCGTTACGATTTCTCCGCCTTGGAACGCTATATCGAGCTCGGCGAGCAGCACGGCATATCTCGTGAAATCGAAGTGTTCGGCCTTTTGAACATTTGGCAGGACACGCATGCAGGATATGGTGCGCTGGTCGAAGGCGTATCAGATGCGATTCGTGTCCGTTACTATGACGAAGCGAGCAGCACATACCGCTTCATGCGCGGGGAGAGCGAGCTGCGCGCCTACGTTCAAGCGCTGGAGGCTCACTTTACGGCTACGGGACGGGTGGAGCGAGTGCGGATTTTGGCGGACGAACCGGCGGATTACGACCTCTTCAATGAGAAGCTCTCTTGGCTGCGCCAGGCGGCGCCGACCTTCAAGTATAAAGTCGCCATCAATCACGTCGAGTTCGTGGAAAAAGGAATGGAAGGCGTGTCCGATTACGTGCCGAGCTTCTACTGTGTCGTGAAGGAGCATGAGCGGCTGATGGAGCAGCGCCCGTCGATTGACGGAACGCTGTTGTATTACGTCTGCTGTAGTCCGGACCGCCCGAACACGTTCCTTGGTTCACCGGCGCTGGAGAGCCGACTCGTCGCGTGGTATGTTGAGCAGCTTGGACTGGACGGCTTCCTGCGCTGGAATTATACTGTATGGCCAGATCATCCTCTCGAGAAGTTAGCATACCGCTCAGAGATTTGGAAGGCCGGGGATACGAACTTCGTCTATCCGGGTCCGCTCGGCAAGCCGCTCTTGTCGCTGCGCTACAAATGGCTGCAGCGCGGCATCCGCGATTTCGAGCTCATGCAGCTGCTGAAGGAGCAGGGCGAAGGCGAACGGGTTAAGGCGGCCTTGGCACGCGTATTCCGCTATAAGCAGATTGCAGATTGCGATCCCGACCGCCGTGCACATGCAGAGGCGATGTATAGCTTGAGCGTGGCAGACTATGACGAACTGCTTCTCGGTGTAACAGAGCGAGTATAAATTATAAATGGAGAGGCTGTTCCAATGGTCACACAGACCAAGGGTCAGCCCCTTTTCTTTTAAAACGAGAACAGATTGACGGGCTTCCGTTCAATAGTCCTTATGTCCATTCTCCCATATAATCAGGCAGGATAACGTTAAGGGCAAGGAGTATGCAGCTTCGAATAGATACCATGGCATGAAGCGGCTGATATGATGTAAGTTAATGGGAGTTAACTATAATTATCATTGGACATGCCACCTTCTGAAGAAAGGGGAGAATGGAACAAAGGGGCCGATGAATCGAATCGCTCTGTTCGCATCATACCATTGCACGAACGGATCTTTTCGTTAATATTGCAGAGTCATGCCTTGCTATTCGATAGAGGTTTTCTCATGATGTGGTCTGCATGGCTGCAATCACTTACGTGGCACCCTGCAAGACCGAACTCCCTTCATTGGGGGCCAACTGCTCCGGTAGTGAATCACATACTGGCATTCTCGCGGAAGCTGGCTGCTCCAATTCCTCTGATTGAGGTTTTCCAACCACTTGCAGGACAAAGTCCGTAACATTAGCTTCATACCGTTCTTTATCTATGCAATAGGAAACACCATGTGTGGCCCCATCCACCAGCATGAACGCTTTCGGTTCGGGCTTTGCGTTGTACAGGTCGGCACTCATGTAGGTCGGAACGAAAATATCCTTGCTGCCATGAATGAACATAATCGGCAGTCTGCATGTCTTCATGACGCGGATAGGGCTTACATCCTCAAGCTCGAATCCGGCTTTGCGCTTTAACAAGCGATTGATGAGCGGCATAATCGGCCAGGCGGGCATATGATTGAGCTTCGTGACCTGATGATGGATTAGCTCCGTTAAGTCCGAATACGGGCAATCCGCAATAATGAACCGGACCTGTGGACGGTGCATGGCGGCATACTCGAGTACGGTTCCGCCGCCCAGCGACTGGCCGTGCAGACCGATTGCGCAGTCTTCCCCTTTACGGGCGATGACCCAATCTACCCATGCCTGCACGTCTTTTTTTTCGTTAAATCCGAAGGTGGTATACTGCCCCTCGCTCTGGCCGTGACGGCGCTGATCTACGAGCAGAACGTTAAAGCCCAGCTTGAAGAACATCGCCATGAATTGGGCGGACCAGGTCAGTGCCGACGTATAGCCGTGCACGATGATGATGACACGTTTGGATGCAGGAAATGATTCGATATAATACCCGTGCAGCGCTAAGCCATCATGGCTGCGGATGAACAGCTCCTCTTTATCGCAATCGTCATACTGCTTCTTACGGAACACCTTATGCTGTTCAAGCAAATCGAGGCATTGCTCATAGGTGGAGCTCTTCATCCGCGTCATCTGAAAAACGGCAAATTGCGGAATTATCCAGATGGACAGCAGGATGAACAGAATGATGCCGCCTACTATCGAAATCCACATGTCAATCCACTCCTTAGTCCACGTAGTCTTGTCTTCTTATGTCTATTAGAGTGTGCAATTTCATCCCAATTTACACTTGTCATTCGACTGCATTCTACTCACGTACTACATAGTGCAGGTTGGCGAAGATGTTCAGGTTTTGTACAATGAGAACATAAGGAATGAAGAAAACGGGGGATGACATTGAATTCGGAAGAGCATGTAATTCAGGAAGAACGCAGTGCGCGTGAACGGAAGGGCAGTGTGGGGGGAACGGTGGCGAATTGGCCAAGTCCGGCACGCAGGCTGCTTATCGCTGGAACGGGGAGCGGCGTCGGCAAGACGACCGTTACACTCGGCATTATGAGGGCGTTAACTCGCAATGGCTGGAAGGTGCAGCCATTCAAGTGCGGCCCTGATTACATTGACCCCACTTATCACACCGCAGTGACAGGCGTACCGTCGCGCAATCTTGACAGTTGGATGTGCGGTCCAGATGGCATGCGTGACATCTTCGCCCGGAGAGCGAACGGAGCGGACATCGCCATTATGGAAGGCGTCATGGGATTGTATGACGGACGTAGAGCAGACTCCGACGAGGGAAGCTCTGCTTCCGTTGCGAAGCAGCTGGATTGTCCGGTGCTGCTCGTCATTGATGCTTCGGGCATGGCTAGAAGCGCTGCTGCTATGGTAGCTGGCTTTCAACATTTCGATGCGGAGGTTCGCATTGCCGGAGTGATCGCTAACAACGTCGGCAGTGAGGGGCATGGCAAGCTGCTCCGCGAAGCAATTGAGTCCGCATGCGGCGTGCCGCTGATCGGCTTTGTGCTGCGTGATACAGAGCTGGCCGTTCCAGAACGACATCTGGGGTTGGTGCCAGCCATCGAACGAGGAACGCTTGACTCACTGTTCGAGCGTATGGCTGATGCCGTCGAAGCGCATACGGATCTGAATGAGATCGTTCGGATCGCAGAGTCAGCGCCGTTGCGGAACATGGACGACTTGAGCTTAGGCGCAGCGGATAGCAACGATATTCCGAGCAAGCAGAGCAGCTTCTCTTCCGTACGAGAGGCAGGGCAAGAGCTCGGCGTCACTCAGGAGCCGCTGCGTTTGGCGCTTGCTTATGACGCGGCATTTCACTTCTACTATCCGGACAATATGGAGCTGCTCGAAGCGTGCGGCTTCGAGCTTGTCCGCTTCTCGCCGCTGGCAGATGAGCCGGTGCCGGATGGTGTCGACGGCTTGTATATTGGCGGCGGCTTCCCAGAAGCGTTCGCGCCGGAATTGGCGAAGTGCAGCCGCGCATTGGCTTCCATCCGCCAAGTTATTGAGGCAGGAACACCGACATTTGCTGAATGCGGGGGTTATATGCTTCTGACCGAGCGGCTTGTGTTAACGGATGGAAGCGTCTATCCGCTCATCGGCATCCTCCCAGGCGAGACGCGCATGGGAACGAAGCTGGCTGCACTCGGTTACCGTGAAGTGACAGGGGAAGCAGGTAATTTCCTGCTGCCAATGGAGCAGATGGCGCGCGGACATGAGTTCCATTATTCGACAGTTCACGTGGAGGAGGCGCAAGCGCTCCCTCCGGCATACCGTTCCCGCGGATTGGCCGGAGAGCGGCCCGAAGGAGCGGTGTATCAGGATCGACTCCAACTCGTGGCCGGCTATACGCACATCCACTTCGGGTCGAATTCCGCCATTGTGACAAATTGGGCGCAAGCCTGTGTCGCATTTCGTCAAAAACGTTTATAATGTATCCTAGGACGAGCCCCGCGCATGCGGGGTCTTCCACTGTTCATGAATAAGAATTCACAAGCTTCATACTAGTGTGGTAAACAACCTCTATTAAATACTTAGACAATGAACGTTACGTTATGCTGATAAGCGAAAGGATTTGGAACAGATGTGTGGCATTGCCGGTATATATCATTTTCATGATCAACAACCTTCTGAACATATCGTCCGCAGCATGATGGATTTAATTCATCATCGCGGACCGGATGATGCAAAGCTGTGGATCGGCGATCGCGTCGGTCTCGGATTTCGCCGTCTATCCATTATTGACGTTGCCGTTGGGGCACAGCCGCTCAGCAACGAGGACGATTCGGTATGGATTATATTCAACGGTGAGATTTATAACTATTTGGAACTGCGCGAAGATTTGATTCAACGCGGCCATCAGTTCAAGACACATACCGATACGGAAGTTATTCTTCACCTATATGAAGAGCACGGCTCCAAGTGCGTGAATCACCTGCGCGGCATGTTCGGGTTTGCGATCTGGGACCGCAACAAGCAGGAGCTATTCATTGCGCGCGACCATTTCGGTATCAAGCCGGTCTATTATTTCATGAACGAAGAGATGTTCCTCTTCGGTTCGGAGATTAAGAGCCTCTTGGCCGTACCGGGTGTACCGCGTCAAGTGAATATGAACGGCTTGTATAATTATTTGACGTTTCAATATGTGCCTGATCCTGAAACGATGTATGCGGGTATTCACAAGCTGCCGCCTGCACACTGCATTACGATTCCGTTCGGTGGCAAGCCGGTCATTGAGAAGTACTGGGACCCGATGTTCGAGCCGGTGGAGCGTCCGCTGACGCAAATTATCGAGGAAATCCGCGATGTTATGCGCGACTCTGTGGAGCATCATCTGCATAGCGAAGTACAGCGCGGCTGCTTCCTCTCTAGTGGTATCGACTCGACCATTACGTCGACTTTGATGCGCTCCATCGAACCGATTAAAACATTTAGCGTCGGATTTGAAGGTCCGAACGATGAGACGATCATTGCACGTGATACGGCCAGACAGATAGACACGGAGCATTATGACCGCATAATTACACAGGAGATGTATTTTGATGCGGTGCCGCGTGCCATCTGGCATTTGGATGAGCCGGTAGCTGATCCTTCTGCGATCGCATTATACGAGGTGGCGCGCCTAGCGAAGGAGCATGTCACCGTGGTACTGTCGGGCGAAGGGGCCGATGAGCTGTTCGGGGGATACCGCATCTACCGTGAACCGCATTCATTGCGTTACTTGTCATGGATGCCGGAAGGTATGCAGCGCATGATGAACCGTATTGTGCGTTCCGTTCCGTTCTCGTTCTACGGGAAAAATTATTTGCTGCGCGGAACGACTCCGCTTGAGGAGCGTTTCTTAGGCAATGCGAACATTATGACGGATGATGCGAAGACAGAGCTGTTGCGGGCAAGCGCAGACGAAATGTCATCCTTCACGAAGCCGTTCGATATTGCACGCCAATATTATGACCGGACGCGGCACCTTGATCCGGTGTCCCGCATGCAGTATATCGATATGAACCTGTGGATGCCAGGAGATATTCTAATGAAAGCGGACAAGCTGACGATGGCTCATTCGCTCGAACTGCGCGTGCCGTTCCTGGACCGCAAAGTATTCGATATCGCCCGCCGCATCCCGGCTCAACACCGCATTGCGGAAGGGACGACGAAGTACGCGTTGCGCAAAGCGATGGAAGGCATCATTCCGGATTCGGTCCTGCATCGTCCGAAGCTCGGCTTCCCGGTTCCAATGCGGGATTGGCTGCGTACAGAGCGCGCGAACATTATGTGGGAAGAGTTGTCTTCCAGCGGCATCGATCACATCATTAACCTGACGTCGGTCGAGGATATGTTCCGCCGGCATAAGAACGGTCAAGGAGACTACTCGCGCAAAATTTGGGTATTGTATGTGTTCGGTCTGTGGTACCGGACATATATGAGAAAGCAGTAGCATCGAATTATAGAGTAATGAGACGGATACCCGCCATTCTTGTTTTTTGCATGAATTCGGGTTGTCGACAAGATTAGCACTTCTCCATAGGAGAGGTGCTTTTTCGCTTGTTCATGCAAATATCGACAATTATACATGTTAAATAATACCTATATTGACATATATAGAAAGTATTGTTTGGGAAATGCTGAAAATCTATATTAAAGTACTAGGTGAACCTATTAAATATTGATATGGAGGTCATCGCGTATGTACAAAAAAATAGTTCCCGCGTCTTTGTTTGCCTTGGTACTCATTTTTGTGTTTTCTGTAACGACTGTGTTTGGAGCTGCTAAAATAGGGGAGCCGCTTAATTATCCGGAAAAGGGCTGGGATCGATATTCGTATACGTCACCCGAAATAACCTATGAAGGAAATTGGTGGGTTGGGAATGTCGCAAAACATAGCACCAATAAGGATGCTTCATTCAAGTTTAATTTTGAAGGCACATCATTCCGAATCATTACGCAAAATTATGGATATGTAGACACTTCGGACAATATTTCAGTTATCGTTGACGGCAAAATTAACGGGAAATTATCATTGCAAGATATTCCATATGATTATTATAATTCAAGACTGGCATATGAACTCAGTGGGCTTGAGTATGGCGAGCATACGGTTGAATTCGTTAACAATCAAAGCAACAAGCATATATTGCTGACGGCAATTGACCTTCAGCAGGGAAGTCAGTTAAAGCCATATAATCCAGATGCCATCAACAGCCCTAAGCTGAGCGTTACATCGGTTACCTATGCTGTATATTTGAATCAGACGTTCGACGTTCAGATTTCGCTCGATAATGTGAACTATATTTATGCGGAAGACTTTACGATGCAATATGACAAAACACGCTTCCGTCTGGAAGAGGTTGCAGTCGACAATAAATTAATGCTAGCGCATCAAAGCGACACAGACGCGTTGTTGCGGCTCATTACGGCAAGCAAAGGGAAATATAACGGGATTCACGGAAAAAGTAAGCTCGTTAATTTGAAGTTTAGAGCGATTGGATTGGGAGACGGGAAGATTCAAGCCGTGCAGGCAAAGATTGCAGATAATGGAACGCGGGAAATCGACCTGCTGCCAGGTAATTTAGGAGGACGAACCTTTACGGTCGTCGGCAGTTCAGAATTCAGTCTGAAGCATTTAGGCGTGCTTGCCTATTACTATGAAGATGACAAAGCCAAATTACCTCAAAATCTTCAAAATGTGATCGGCGGCCAAGGAATGGTTGGAGAAGTTGATTTAACCCAACTCGTCAAATCGATTTTGTCGAATCCCCATTATAATGTGAAATCCTAACAATAAGGAAGCTGCAAGTTGTTTTCGAAAGAAATTGTGAAAACAGCCTGCGGCTTCTTCTCATTTTCCGACATATGAGTTGGAAGCGAACACCTACGGATGCCGCTGAATAATCAGCGACTGTACTCCACAAAATAATCCTTGATTGCCAAGGAGGTGTAGCTATGAACAACAGACAACTAGGTACGCACGAAATGTTGGAAGTGCATGAACTTTTGAACTTTAAAAATGTTTGCATGACAAAAACCAAAACAATGATGGGGTTGGTGTCATGTCAAGAGTTGCAGGGATTAATGCAAGAAGATGTCCAAAACTCCGCCAAAGCAATTCAGGATTATCAAGCTCTATTGTCGCGAGCAAATTATATTTAAAGGAGGTGTCTCTATGAATCCAATCGTTCAAAACATGACAGGTATGAGCACATTATCCGATCAAGTAATTGCAACGGATATGTTATTGGCTTCAAAGTCCGGCATAAAGGACCTGGCCGTTGCCATTACCGAGTCAGCCACGCCTGAAGTGCGCACTGTATTAAAGTCGCATTTAGATACAGCCATCACCTGTCATGAAAAGCTTACCAACTATATGATGAATAAGGGATATTACCATCCGTACAATGTGAATGAACAGTTGCAAATCGACATGCAAAGCGCCAATGCTGCATTGGGACTTCAGCAATAACATACTCGTACCCAGTCCAAAGCACCCATGAGATACGGGTGCTTTTTAATATACCTTAAAGCGTGACTGTTTCGTATAAGGATTGGATCACATGGGAATCTTACAACTGATATAACATTACTAACCGGAGGTGAATGAATTGAAAAAACGATTGTCAGCTATTCTGATAATGGCATCCATTTCTATGGTTCTCGCCGTACCAGCCTTTGCAGTAGATGGTTCCAGTTACGATGGCGGTATGAACACCAACGCGACTAATGGTTACAACACCAACACGACTGGCAATTACAACACAAGCAACGTCAGAACTAACGCTGTAAATGGCAACAGAGGAAACAATTATGGTTGGCTCGGTCTGCTTGGACTAATTGGCTTAGCAGGGCTGCGTAAAAGAAACGATGAATATTCCGGTCAACGTTCATAAGCTGTAAATTTCGATATTTAGCTGTTCTAAAGTAAATATGAGATGCAAGATGCACCCACATGAGACATCATTATATCTTTGGGGTGCATTTTTTATGTCTGCGCCGTCTCCAATACTTTTCATTAAAAAGCCGCCCCCGAAGGAGCGGCTGAGAACAACTTACGTGTGACTTTATTGTGAGGGTGACCGTTTTTCCATCATGAGTTGGAAGCGGACGCCTGAGGATGGGAATGTCCATCCATTGCTGACTCGTCATCGGCTCCCCGCTTGCGTTTCTTGTCCATCCCGTCACGGGAGATACGGCCGTTGCCGATAAGCAGCGATACGAAGATGCCGAGCACGATAAATCCTAATCCGGTCAGGAACACGGTGGAGAAGGAGGAAGACCACGCTTCTTTGACGGTATCCAACAGGTTCGTTTTTGCTTCTGCAGGAAGCGGAATTTGTTCGCTGTTAATGAGCATTTGATACAGCGTATTCGAGTCGGTGCCGGTCTTATCCAGCACAGTCTGCGTCATCGCATCAGCGCTCGCCTTGGCTTTGGCTATGTTGGTTGCGATGACCGCATTCATGATGACATTGAACAGCGTCGCTCCGATTGTGCTCCCGATAGAGCGGAAGAAGGTCGTCGCTGAGGTGACGGTGCCCAATTTTTCACGCGGGAACGCATTCTGGACGACAATCGTAATAATTGGCATTACAAGCCCCATCCCGAAGCCGAGCACCATCATGAAGCTATAAGCGGTAATCTGCGTCGTATGGACGCCCATCGTGCTCATCAGCAGGAAGCCAATGGAAGTGATGAGCATTCCCGCTGCCATTACCGAACGATAAGGCATGCGCAATACGAGGCGGCCGCCGAGGACGCTGGCAATAATGAGCGCAATCATCATCGGTGTCATTGTGGAACCGGCCTGCGTCGGTGTCACGCCTAGCACGCCCTGCATGAACATCGGCACGAACATGATGGCGCCGAACATGCCGAGACCGACGAGAAAGCCGAGTGTGACGGATACATTGAATACGCGGCTCTTGAACAGGGACATCTCGATAATCGGTTCTTGCGCCCGACGTTCCACGAAGACGAATAGAACGAACAGCAGCAGCGCGCCAGTAAAGATAAGAATGCTCGTTGCCGAAGTCCAACCATATTTATCGTGATTCAAAGACAACCCGAGCAGAAGCAGCACGATACCTGGAATGAGTGTGAAAATACCTAACCAGTCGATGGCCACTTTCTTGCTCTTGTCCCGCGGAGCATCCACGGACTTCATCCCGATAAAGATAAGGATGGTCGATAATAATCCGAATGGAACATTAATTAAGAAAATCCAATGCCAACTAATATTATCTACGATAAATCCGCCAAAGAACGGCCCGATCACGGAACTAAGACCGAATATCGCCCCGAAGATGCCTTGCCACTTCGCGCGCTGCTCCGGAGTGAACATCATGCCGATGATCGTCTGCGACATCGGCATCAGCATCCCGCCGCCGATCCCTTGTATGGCTCGATAAATGATTAATTGCTCCATGGTGGTAGCTGTCGCACATAGCCCAGAACCGACGACGAAGATAAGCCAGCCGATCAAATAAATAAAGCGGCTTCCGAATAAGTCGGCCAGCTTGCCGGCTAGAGGAATAACGGTGGTGGAACAGATCATATACGCTGTAGTAACCCATGCAAAGATGGAAAACCCGTTTAGATCCTTAATGATGGTCGGCATAGCCGTACCGACAATCGTTTGCTCAAGGGAACTGAAGAACATCCCCATAATAAGACCGAATAAAACCATGTTGCGACGAGACCGGGTGGGGTCATTCGTCATCGTCATTCGCAATCACCTTGCTTTCGTTCAGTATGTTTTTTCCTCTGCAGCCGTTGTGTACCTATGAGTGATAACTTGCGATAAATCGTAATTATCCGCATCCATTTCACAGCTGACTTTCCGGTCAACCAAATGACATGTTGATACTATAATTCCGGTTGACCCGAAAGTCAAATGTTTTGTTTCTAAAATATTTCACTCATATATCCATGTGTGGTATGGTTAGCTTATTAAATGATTGCCTCCTTGACTTCGCAGTCATTGACGTGACGGTCAAATGCTCAATGATGTCCGGTCAATTAG
This sequence comes from Paenibacillus sp. OSY-SE, assembly GCF_000283315.1. Classification (NCBI taxonomy): domain Bacteria; kingdom Bacillati; phylum Bacillota; class Bacilli; order Caryophanales; family Paenibacillaceae; genus Paenibacillus; species Paenibacillus sp. OSY-SE. The sequence continues at coordinate 40,724 of NZ_ALKF01000163.1, forward strand.
GCATGGAGGACGCGACATGGAAGATAAGAAGAGTCAGATTATGGAGACCGCACTCGCGTTATTCGCGGAGAAGGGCTATCATAATACCTCGATTCAGGAAATTGCGGATCGGATTGGCATTGCCAAAGGATCCGTGTATTCGTTTTTTCGTTCAAAAGAAGAACTGTTGATTACGATTTTCGACCATTATCATCAATTGATGTATGAGATGCTTCGCCACACGTTGACTGAGAGTTTGCCTCCGCGTGAGAAATTGGAGAAGTTGATTCGTGTCTCGCTTGAGCAATTCAGGCGTTTCAAGCTGTTCCTGACGATGCAGCGGAAAGAATCGCACTTGCATCAGAAACGGGAAATTCGCGACATGGTGTTCGAGTTCCGGGCCAAACGGTTCTTTGCTTTCCGTCAAGTTGCTGCCGAAGTATACGGGAAAGAGACAGAGCCATATTGGATCGACCTCGCGACAATCATTAGTGGTATGACCTTCGAGTTCATGAATTATGCGGCGTTCGATCGGAAAAATGTGGACTTTGGCAAAGTGAATCATTTTATTATTAACGTGCTGGATGCGACGGCGGAAGCGTTGGTGAAGAAGAAAGCGGAACCTGTCCTGACGCTCAGCATGATGAACGACTATATCCGGGCAGGGAAAATCGGCCTGTCAGACGAGCAGCAGCATTTGCTGCAGCGAGTGTGGGAGCTGAAGGATGCGGTGCTGCAAAGCCCTTGCGGTGTCAAGCAGCGAGAGGAAGCGGAGCAGGCATATTCCACCTTGGAATCCGAGGTGCTGCGGGGCAATGCAGGTGGAGTCAATGCGCGCGCAATGGCGTTGTTTCTCGGTTCACTGCCGGAAGAATCGATACAGCAGGCGGCGAAGCAAGTGCTCGTCACATTACAATCTCCGCGTTGGGGTGAAGGTGAAGGCAACTCGTGCGTACGTGGCTGCTGAACTTGGACCCGATAACGAAAGGGATATGGCTCCTGAGCACCGGACTTGCCGCGATTGTCACCTTGAACTTGTCGTGGCAATCCGCTTGGTTCGCAGCAGTGCTTGCGATCGGCCTGTCCGGCGCAGATTGGTCACTCGGCCGATGGGGCAAGACACTGCTCTGGCTATTAGGCTTCGGCCTTCCTCTCTTTCTGTTTCAATGGCTCGTCCTGCCCGGGGAGACGCCGTGGCTGCGCGCAGGCGGGCTCGTCTTGACGGCGGAAGCGTGCCGGGATTCGCTGACGCTGACGCTCCGAGCGATGACGCTGTTCCTGTCATCGCTGCTGTACGCGTCAACGACAGCGCCGCGTGATGTGGTCGTGGCGCTGTCGCATCATATGCGGCTGCCGGACCGCTTTGCGTTCGCGGTCGCCATTGCGCTGCGCTTCGTGCCGCTTCTTACGGAGGAAGCGGCACGTATTCGCCACGCGCAGCGCATGCGTCAGCTAGCGCCTCCGCGCGGGCTCGGCGAGCGGCTAGGCATTGCTCGCCGCTACGGGGTAACCGTGGCGGCGAATGCGCTCCGCCACGTGCAGGAGGTGGCGACCGCGATGGAAGTGAAGCGGTTCGGCGCGGTCGCCACGCGCACGCACTGGCGCAGGCTGCGCTTTGCGCCTGCTGGAATCGGTGTCGCGGCCGCCTCCGTAGTGGCGGCGGCCGCGACATGCTTGTTCGGCTAGGGCAGAGGAAGACTCGTTCCATTCAGCCCTAGCCACGCAACATTATTACTTGCAATTCCTTCATAAGGCTTGTAACGTTAAAACAAGATATTCCAGAGTTAACGTTGTCAAGGAAATGGAGGAATTATACTCGTGCAACATAGACCCGCTGAACGCTTCTCCTTGCGTTCGTTATCGTTGTCCGAATGGGTGCTGATGGCGCTCTTGGCCGCGGCTAATGGCGTGCTCACAAGTGGATTGTCATGGGTGAACAAGCTGCTTCATTCTATGGGCGGTCCCATGCTCACGTCATCGCTTGTCGGCTTATACATGATTTACGGTCTGCTTGCGATGTATATCATTCGCAAACCGGGTGCGGCGCTAATGACCTATGCGCTTGGCGCTTGTATCCAAATTCTCGTCGGCACTGCATACGGGGCTTGGTCGGCTATTGCGGCGGCCGCCTGCTATGCAATCGTGATCGAGCCGATTTTTTATTTGTTTCACTATCGTCATTATAATTGGGGCGCCATGTTATTTGTCGGTACCGCCGCGGTGCCGCTCTGGTTCGTCGTGTCCGCCTTCATGTTCGGGTACATACAGTACGAGTCATGGGTGCTCATCGTTACGTTACTTATCCGCTGTCTGAGCGGCATGCTGCTCTGCGGCGCGCTTACGAAAGTAATCGGCGACCGCTTGGCGCCGACGCGGGCGGTTCGCCCCTTTGCGCTCGGCCGTGACTATCGGGAACATCAGGGATAGGAGGAAGACGATCTGATGGGGCAATCGTTAAGCCTGGATGAGGTCATGCGTGCCGAACGCGTGGCCTTTACCTATTTAGGAGAGAACGAGCCAGCGCTCGAAGAATGCAGCTTCTGCATTTTACGCGGCAGTGTCACACTTATCGCCGGTGGCAACGGCAGCGGCAAGACAACGCTATGCAAGCTGCTTGCCGGTGCGATGCAGCCATATGAAGGAACGGTGCGCGGAACGATAGATTCAGCAGCGGCACACGTCGATTCGTCCCCGCTTGTCGGCTTCGTGCTGCAGGAGGCAGATGAGCAGTTCGTTATCGGGACGGTGGAAGACGAGCTTGCCTTTGCGCCTGAAAATTTGGGCCTGCCGCGCGATGTCATTGGCAAGCGGGTGGAAGAGCAATTACGCAGAGCTAGCCTTACTTCCCTGCGCCATCGGCAGGTGCATCAGCTGTCCGGAGGGGAGAAGCAGCGGACGGCAGTCGCTTCGGTTTTGACACTGGAACCCGACATTCTCATTATGGATGATGCGTGGAGCCATATGGACGCGCCGGCTCGCCGGCAGCTGGATAAATCGCTGCAAGCCTGGCATCAAGCAGGCCGCACGCTCATTCTAGCCGTGTCACGATTGGATGAGATGGACTGGAACTGGTTAGATAATGCCCAGCTTCTTCTTCTGCACGATAGACGCATTGCCTTCGACGGTCATCTGGCAGAAGGATTGAGGTACGGACAGACTGAGAAGTCGGTAACGGAGGATGACTTCGCTTATCCCAACCTGGTCAGCCTGTGCCGCAAGGCAGGAGTGCTTCCCTCTGGACCTGTTCCGATCCAACTGCAGGATAGTCTGGTATCTGATTGTGCAGCACCTAAGTGTACAACGAAATCCGCATGTCCTTCAGACGCGGCCGGGGCGTTACTTCAAGTGTGTGAGCTCGACTTCCGCTACCGCCTCGGAGCCCATTCGCGCTCGTCGCGTGACTATGCGCTGCACAGTATCAGCTTTCAGCTTTTGCAAGGGCAATGCGTTATCCTGCACGGTCTGAATGGTTCAGGGAAATCGACTCTTTTCCGCATACTAACGGGAGGGATGCCGCCTAAGGCCGGGTATACGAGCGGTACGGTGATGCTCGAGGGGCGCCCATTCTCACAATGGTCCACTTATGATCTTGCGGAGCGCATCGGTTTTGTCGCCCAACATCCGGAGAACGGATTGTTCGCTGATACGGTGGAGGAAGAAATACGTGATGCCGTTCTGATGGCGCAGCGCAGCGGCCGCTCGTGTCACGATGCAGGTGACGGCCTCATGACAAGCCAAGCTCTCGATAAGCAGGTAGAGACCTGGCTCGAGCATAACGATTTAAGTTCGGTCCGGCACCTTCACCCACATGATCTGCCTACCGGCGCGAAGCGTCTCTTAAGTCTCACCTTGGCCGTTATTCACGATCCGCCTATCTTATTGCTGGATGAACCGACCGCAGCGCTCGATGCCCGCCATGCCGAGGCGGTACGGGATTGGTGCCTCGCGCAAGCGGAGAAGGGGCGAGCGCTTATCGTGGCTACGCATGACCCGATGTGGGATCAGGTTCGGCATTCGAGTATGCGTCAGGCATATATGGATGAAGGAAGGTTTACAGAGGTTGTTCAAAAAGCCCCCTTTTGATCACGAAGCATGTACTAAATACAGTGAAAATGCCGTTTAGCGGCTCGATCTTGTTACATTTTAAAAATACATTTTACAGATGGAAAGGGGAGGACAATGATGATGAACACAGCTACCATGCAAGCCGGGCGCAGCCGCAAACTGGTAACCCTGGCGCTGCTGCTGTCCACATTTCTTGCAGCTATTGAAGTGACGGTCGTTAGTACCGCCATGCCGAAGATCGTATCTGACTTGGGCGGTATGCAGCTGATCAGTTGGATATATGCCGCCTATTTACTGACGACGGCTGTATCGACGCCGCTGTTCGGTAAGTTGGCTGATTTATATGGGCGCAAGAAGCTTTTTATTTTCGGCTCAGCCTTGTTCGTCGCAGGTTCCATGTTATGCGGATTGTCGATGAACATGACGCAGATGGTCATATTTCGCGCGATTCAAGGGATAGGCGCTGGCGCCGTACTCCCGGTCACGTTCACGATTGTGGCCGACATTTACACGTTTGAAGAGCGAGCTAAGATCCAAGGGCTGTTTAGCTCCATATGGGGGATTGCGGGACTAGTAGGTCCGCTTGTCGGAGGATTTTTCGTCGACTCTCTGTCCTGGCATTGGATATTTTTCTTTAATGTTCCTTTTGGCATCGTATCCGTCTGGATGATTATCGTCTGCTTCAAAGAAAAGGTGGAACGGAAGGACAAACCGGTGGACTACGCAGGGGCTGCCACGTTCACGATTGGCATGACGGCCTTCTTGTTCGCAATTATTACCGGGGGGCAGAGCATTGCTTGGAACTCTCCATGGATGGTGCTATTGCTCGGGATCGCAGCTGTCTTTCTCGTCATGTTCTACTTTATTGAAATCAAAGCGCCGGAACCAATGGTGCCATTTCAGCTGTTTCGCATTCGAGACATCGGCGTATCGAACTTGGTCGGATTTTTGATTAGCAGCGTTCTCATCGGGATCAACTCGTATTTGCCGCTATGGATTCAAGGGGTGCTGGGTGAAAATGCGACAAGCTCAGGTTTGTCCTTGACGCCGATGTCGATCGGTTGGCTCATCGGTTCGATTATTGGGGGGCGGATGCTCATTAAGAGCGGAGCGCGCTTGACCTCTTCCATAGGGATGACCTTCATCGTCATTGGTTCCATATGGCTAGCAATGATTACCGGGGCGACATCGGTGTGGGTTATCGTTGCGTTGATGGCGATATCGGGTCTTGGCTTCGGCTTCTCGATAACCGTCTTTACGATCATTGTCCAATCTTCCGTGGAATGGAACATGCGCGGGGCATCGACGGCGCTGAATACGTTCGTGAGAACGTTGGGTCAGACGCTCGGTATTGCCGCCTTCGGAACGTTCCTGAATGCCCGCATTGCCTCGTTAGTCAGCACGGCGGGACCGGAAATTTCTTCGCAGATTACAAGCGATGATTTGAACAATTTGTTGAACCCCGAGAGTGCAAGCCAATTGGCGCCGGATATGATGAACATTTTACGTGGTTTTTTGGAAACGGGGCTATCTAATGTATTTGCCGTTATGGCTGCGATCGCGGTCATCTGCTTCGGGTGTACACTGCTGATGCCGAAGTCAAAGACTGGCCAAGGCACCAACCAAGCAGGTAATACTGCAGGTTCGGCAAGCCATTCCGCTTCGTAATGAATGCATCCGCATCGCTGTGAGGCTGCGGAATGAACTGGATGCTGCCCGTATAAAGAAGAAGAAACGGCGAATACGCTTATTCATTTGCCGTTTCTTCGTCAATTAAGAGCCTTTCTTCGTGACGAGACTCAATTTCTCCGCTTGTATACCTAATTTTTTAAGCAAAGAAATGGCTTGTTCCTTCTCTTCCAAGGTCAGACCACTCATGGCGCGCCGCAGCGTCTGCGCTTGCTTAGGGAATATGGCATTCATCTCTTCGTGTCCCATATCGGTAAGCTCCGCAAAAATGACACGGCGATCTTTGGCGCAAGGATGTCTGCGAAGCAGGCCGTTGCGCTCCAGCTTGTCGATGACGTAGGTGACGTTACCACTTTGCAGAAGAAGCTTTGCCCCGATTTGTTGTATAGGCTGAGGTCCTTTATGATGAAGCATTTCTAATACAGCAAAATCAGTAGGGTTGAACCCTTCCACTTTACATCCCGCGGCGGAATGGTCTGCGACACTCTTGAAAGCCTTGGAAAAGACGCGGAACAGATGTAGCGATGTTTCGGTCTCGCGATCGATTCGCTCAGACATTCGAATCCCACCTTATACTAGTAGTTGCGTAATAATCGTATAACGGAAGCGAACATGACTAAAATATCATTTATCACATTTGTGAAAGAAAGAACAAAAAAATTTTAAAATGTTTAAATTCGTTCAATAACGTAAAAAGGAGGCGGAACGATTGAAGAATGATGAACACGCTGAAATGATCGCTTGTCGAGTAGGGGAAGAACAGAAGCTGTATTGGGGATTGTGGAACAAGCCCGCATTGAAGTCCGGAGAGCTGCTTGTCCGCATCTACGCAACGGCGTTGAACCGGGCAGATCTGCTGCAGAAGCGCGGGAAATATCCGGTTCCGGCAGGGGCTTCGCCCATATTGGGGCTGGAGATGTCGGGTACCGTTGAAGCAATCGGAGAAGGCGTCACCGGTTGGAACATAGGCGATCGGGTGTGCGCGCTGCTGCCGGGAGGTGGCTACGCCCAATACGCGGCCATTCCTTCGAATATGGCGATGCGCGTTCCCGATAACATGACGCTGGAACAGGCGGCCGCAATGCCTGAAGCTTATTTGACCGCATTTTTGAATGTATTTCAGCTTGGCCGTCTGCAAGCAGGGGAGTCCGTGCTTATCCACGCCGGCGCAAGCGGAGTAGGAACGGCGGCGATTCAGCTTGCCCATGCTGCCGGTGCGCGTGTGGCCGCCACGGCCGGATCGGAGGAGAAGTGCGGAGTAATCAAGCAGCTCGGTGCCGAGCTTGCAGTGAATTACCGCAAGGAGCCGCTTGCCGAGTCTGTGTTACAATGGACGGGGCAAGCAGGTGTACATTTGGTGCTCGATCCGGTCCTTGCTCCGTATTGGAAGGACCACCTTCAATGCATGGCGATGGACGGTCGTCTCGTGCTAATAGGCACGCTGGGCGGTTCCAAGGTTGAGGTGGATTTTATGTCTGTCATGCTGCGTCGGCTCCAGATTATTGGCAGCACGCTCCGCGGGCTGCCGCTTGAACGCAAGGCCCGGTTGACGGCTGATTTTGTTTCCTTCGCGATGCCGCGGTTCGAAGCGGGGCAGTGTATGCCTGTCGTGGATTCCGTATGGCAGCCGGATCAAATAAATGAAGCACATGGGCGTATGGAACGTAATGAAAATGTAGGGAAATTAGTTCTAATCGTGCCTTGAGGCACAACTGAAAGGGGAAATTCCTCTTGATTGTACTGGATACACATATTCAATCAGCGGGTTACGATAAAGGTGAATCAAAAATTCATGATATTACGTTTCAGGTCGAGGCCGGCCAATTGGTGGGCTTAATCGGACCGAACGGTGCGGGGAAGAGCACCACGATCAAGTCGATATTAGGAATTATGCGTGATGTGCAAGGAAGCGTACGAATTGGCGACGGCAAGGGGACCTACGCTTACGTTCCGGAACAACCCGTGCTATATGATTCCATGACATTGTGGGAGCATTTGGAACTGGCTGCGGCAGCGCATGAGATGCCGCGTGACGAGTTCGAAGCACGGGCCGAGGAGTTGTTGCTGGAGTTCCAGATGACGGAGCAGAAGCATCATCTGCCGACCAGCTTCTCCAAAGGAATGCAGCAGAAGCTAATGCTTATTATCGCCTTCCTGCTGCGTCCTTCTCTCTATATAGTGGACGAGCCGTTCGTCGGATTGGATCCGCGCGCCACCCGACGTTTTCTCCGCATGCTCGACAAGGAACGACAGCGCGGGGCAGGTGTGCTGATGAGCACGCACGTGTTGGATACAGCCGAACGCGTGTGCGATTCCTTCGTGCTCATCCACCAAGGGCGCATTGTTGCCCGTGGAACATTTGAAGAGGTGCGGCAGGCGTGCGGATTGCCTGAGGGCACTTTATTCGATTGCTTTGAGGCGTTGACCTGATGGCGAAGCAGCGAACTATCACAGCGATGGAACCATGGACGCTGGCTTCGCGGCGCTTGAAGATGAATGCCGTCTACCAATGGAAGGCGCTGCGTACCGTATTGGATTGGACGGTGTGGCTGTATATCGTCATCCCGCTATTGCTGCTCGGGCTCAAGTTCTACTATGATTGGTGGACGGATCCGCTGCCTGCCTCATGGATTGCCGGGCCGTACATCCTGTTTCTTCTACCCTGTATTTTGCCTGTCATTATGGGGATGATGCATACTTGGGCGGAAGGGGGAGACATCTTATTTTTGCGTCAAAAATCGACATGGTGGAAACGGTTGGTACTATTCGGCTTGCTCGGGTACATCATTCGCAGTGTGCTGGTTACCGGCTTCGCGCTGCTTCTCGTCTCTCCATGGCTCGTTCGCGGGTATGGCTTGCCCGTTACTCTGCTGCTTGGCTTCGGCCTCGCCGTCAGTGTATTGTCTGTCTTGACTGCATTGCTGCGCAATCGTGTCCATATTGCATATGGCGGTTGGCGAAGATGGGGGATATCGCTTATCGTCGGTATACTGTCTATTGCAGCATTCGGATTCACATTGTATGTGCTGCAACTCCATTATCTGATCTGTATTGGCTGGGCGGCAATACTGGCAGTGCTTGCGACTCCACTCTTTCTGTGGCGCATCCATGCACGGCACACTTTTGACCGGGATGTCGAGGTAGAAGGGGAAATAAAGCTGCGCTTGACAGCGTTGTTGCTGTCCCGAAGCGTAGAGAAACCGACGCGGAGCAAACGCAAGCGCCCACTCCTATTCCCGAGATCCGGATATTTTATGAAGCGAAAAAATGGCAGCCAGCAAATCGGCGCAATTGCCGTCAAATCTTTGCTGCGCAGCAGATCTCATCTGACTTTCTATATTCAACTCACCATGGTTGGCCTTGGAGCATCGTTCGTTGCATCCCAGTTCGGGCTCTTTCTCATTATTGTGCCTGTATTGTACGTCATCCTCAGTTATTGGCTTAGCATGTACTGGCGAGAGTTCATTGAAGGCGATGTTCCTGCCATGTTCTCATTCCGTTCCGAGCAGCTGCATAAAGCAGCGCAGCATATGGTAATGGTGCTCTGTGCAGTTCCTGGCGCTCTGTGGGCGCTCGCAGGGGGCTTAGTTATGACGACGCCTCTCCTAAGCATCGGCTTGGCGGCATTCGGAGGGCTGGCCGCTGCGTATATCGGCAGTATTGTCATACTGATGACCGGTTGGAAAGAGAAGCGGAAGCAGGCAGATGCTGCGGAAGATATGGCAGGGCAATAATGGGCGGGGTATGTTCCTCTTCGACTCGGGCATATTAACGGATAGCTCACCAAATAGGAGGAACGAGTATGCCAGAAGCAGCCATTCGGTTCCGGTTCACGGACGCCGCCAGTGCCATGTTGGCATTTGATACGTTGGAGGAATTGGGATACACTCCGGCATATGACGGAGACAACCATACGGAACTTCATGTGCATGTGGAAAAAAGAGATCTCACGTCTGCGCTCGAAATAGCAGAGGCGCATGGTGGACAGCTTGTAGAGGAAGCGGATTTAACTGAAGTGTCCGTCATGAACCAGGCCTACGGCATGGATTGGATTCCGATTCCGGCACATGTTGTTAATGAGGATTGGGTTGATGATGATCGATATGCTGTGAAGGACCGTACTCCGAATCATGATGACTTGTCTCATCGGGAGGAAGAAGCTTTTGGTTGGATCGATGACGAGACGACCAATCAATTCCCAGGCGGCATTCATATCTGAGTCGCAGAATATACGATGAACATAATTTAATGGTGCATTTTATGAAATAAGGGCAGTTCCGTCTATTTTACCCCGAAAGGGAATAGCGGACTGCCCTGTTTGTCATTTAGTAGAGCTATTCATGAACAGCTTGGGCAGCGTGTTTGCCGGCTGTATAGCCTGTCGCAAAGGCGGCCGTAATATTGTATCCCCCTGTATAGCCGTGAACGTCTAAAATTTCTCCGCAGAAGAACAACCCGTGCATCTTCCGGGATTGCATCGTCTTTGGTTCAATCTCCTTCAGGTGGACTCCGCCTCCGGTTACGAATGCTTCTTCCAATGAGAGGGTTCCGTTCACTTTGATCGGAAATGCTTTTATAAGACGGCATAGATCCTGCCAGGGCTGCTTCGGAATATGATCGTAGGTTACCGTGTCATCGATTCCTGCTTGCTGTAACAAAATGGGGATGATTCGCTCGGGCAGCAGCAGCTTGAGCACATTTTTTACGGCTTTCTTCGGTTCTTGCGCGCAAAGCTGCAAAGATTTCCGTTCGAGTTCGGCCAGAGACATCTCTGGCTGGAGGTCGATCGTCAGATTGACGGTCTCGCGTCCCGAACGTTGTAATTGCTTGATGACGAACTGACTGCAACGAAGCGCGGTCGGTCCAGATAGACCGAAGTGAGTGAACAGCAGGTCGCCTTCGTGTTCAACCACCTTTTTGCCTTTCTCATTCCATACTGCGACACGAACGCTGCGCAGCGACAACCCTTGCAGCAGTTTCTCTCGAATAAAGTACGCATTTGAAGTAAGCGGCACTTCGGTCGGATACAACTCCGTTATCGTATGGCCTGCTGCCGTCGCCCAAGCGTAACCGTCGCCGGTGGAGCCGGTGTGAGGTACAGATTTTCCGCCCGTTGCAATAATGACAGCGTTACTATGCAGCGTTGCTCCGTTTTTGAAGCGCACGCCTTGAACTGCTCCTTCGTGATATAATACGTCGGCGACCGGTTGGTTTACGAGTATCGTGACGCCAAGGCGGCGAACCTCGCCGATTAACGCTTCGACCACAGTCTTTGCTTTATCCGAGACGGGAAACATACGTCCGTTATCTTCTTCCTTCAAAGCGATGCCAAGGCCTTCAAAAAAACGGATAATATCCCGATTATTAAAGTGGGCGAAGGCACTGTGCAAAAATTTACCATTACCCGGAATGTGTCGAATTAGTTCCTCTTGGTCTTTAATGTTAGTTACATTGCATCGTCCGCCGCCGGATATGGCGAGCTTGCGTCCGAGCTTGTCCCCTTTGTCGACAAGCACCACCCGCGCGCCGTGTTCAGCAGCTGCGATGCAGGCCATTAGACCGGAAGGGCCTCCCCCAATGACGATAATATCGGTTTGTTTCATTTCGTTCTCCTTCTGCTATTGTTCTTACGCTATTGTAACGCAAAAATCGAAACTTGACGAAAAGGTTGTGTTGCTCCATTGTTAATAAAGAATAATTATGATTTAACCAAGGCATCTTTAACTTACTTTATAGAGGAGATATAACATGTACGTGGCCCTCAAGGAAACCCTGCTGCAAGTTCTAATTGCTTGTATTCCGGCGTTCTCTTGGCAGCTCTGCTCCATCAAGCCGGAGCGCGTAGCGCGCGCACCGGTTATCATCGGACTGACATCGGCTTTCTCCGTACTTCTTTGCATGGTGTTCTCATTTTATATGGATACGGCGCAACCTTTTGATTTCCGTTTGCTCCCGTACATGCTCGGTATTTGGTATGGAGGTTACCGTATCGGGCTTGCCATCGTTGGGCTCTATATATTAATGATGTTCGGCTTCCAAGGAGTTCAACAGCCGCAAATGATGTGGGGCGATGCGCTTATTTATTTGACGCCGTTTATTTTTGCTTTCATTAATAAATTCCGTCAATCTGGATTGCGGATGCGCCTTTTTATTTATCTTTCCTTTTCTTTGCTCGGAATTATGCTTTATTACGGGTTTTATGCAACCGCTTCACCACACGGGAAGCTATTTTTGTTCACCGATGCGAAAGTGATGCTGTTCATGGTTATGTTCGCCGTCATGTTTCTGATTACCGCCTGCCTGCTCATTTATATGATTGAAGAAACGCGGGAGAAAGCTTTTTTGCAGCAAGGATATCAGACGGTCTCTCGGCGCTATCGGGAAGAAATGGAGAAGCTAAGTCAAATTTTGAATACAGCGCCGCTCTGTGTAATTGCTATTGATGTTGAGACGAGAATTACAGCAATTAACGATAATATGATTGAAGGAATACTTTTGCAAGTGCCCAATGTTGCACGGGCTGAGTTGATTGATCGGCCGCTGAGCGAATTGCTGCAAAAGATGGGGGATAATCCGAATCAGTTCATTATTTTAGAGGGGGCGCTGCAGGGAGGCGTCGTGGACGGGGAAGTGGCCCGGTTCGGAGATCGGGAATATTACATACTTGCCAATGCCATTCGAAGTCAGGAGACGGGAGAAATCGTCGGAGCGGTCGGTATGGCGCACGATATCACGGAGCTAACCCAGCTGCGCACCGAAATCGGCAATATGGAACGGCTCCATCTGGTGGGGCAGATGGCAGCAAGCATTACACATGAAATTCGCAATCCGATGGCGGTTATTCGCGGTTTTATGCAGCTGATGCAAGAGAAGAGTCCTGACAATTTACAAAATTATTTTCATATCGTTATGGATGAAATTGACCGTGCCAACGGGATTATTAATGATTTTTTGGCGCTGGCGCAAAATCGAATCGTGGAGAAGGAACAGATTCATCTGCACGATATCATTCAGCAACTGTCTCCGCTCCTCTGGGCGGATGCGAATCTCCGCGGTCAACAAATCATATTCCGGCTTGCTGAACATGAGCTTATTCCAACGCTATATTTGAATACCAAGGAAATGAAGCAGCTCATTCTGAACTTGGCGCGAAATGCGATGGAGGCGATGGAAGCTTCGGATACGGAGGGAATATTAACTTTAGAGACGGTGCTTGTTCCGCAAGGCGTTCAGCTCCGGGTACGTGATACGGGATCAGGCATTCCTCAGGTAGAGCTGGATAAGTTGTTCGAGCCTTTCTATACGACCAAATCAAAAGGAACGGGGCTCGGCTTGCCTTTGTGTTTGAGCATTATGGAGCGGCATAAGGGGACGATAGAGGTATTCAGTACTGAAGAAGGAACTGTTTTTGAAGTGACGTTCCGGTTACATGCCGCTGATTCGGAGGGAAGCTTCCCGTCACTCAATGATGAAGCTGGGGCCCCCGCATTGAATTGAACCCGTCGTAAACGTTCGTTATGATAGACATATGGGGGGGGACCGTATGAATGTGCTTCAAATCGGAAATATTACAATCAATTGGGAGTTGTTTGTCAGCTTTGCCTCTTTTCTTATCGCGGTATTCATCATTTCACTTCGCTCACGTATGGAAGGGCAAGCTTTACGGCATTATACCGACTGGGCGCTAACGGTAGCACTTCTGTTTATTTTGAACGAAAAACTCGGATTTCTGTGGGATTCCCCGTCTATTATATGGCAGCAGCCGCGTACGCTGCTTTATTTGAACGGAACGTCTGCGAACGGCAATATGCTGCTTCTGCTCGGGATTGCCGTATGGACGACTATATATGTACGTAAGCACAAACTTTCATATACGATATTGTTTGATCTGTTGGCTCACGGTATCTTCACGTGGGTAGCGGCCTACGGCTGGCTCTATACGCTGAACGGGTCCAATGCTCCGGGCTTTACGCCGCTGCCGCTGCCAAGCGGGTTTCCGGCTCATGGCCTGCCTCCGGCGGAGACGTTGGCTTGCCTCATCCTGCTTGTCGGGATGTGGATGCGCCGCCGCCCGTTAGGTACGCTTGCAGATGCTGAGCTTGGCTTTCTCGCAGGAGGGAGCATCGGCATGCTGGGCAGCTACTTCAAGCCGTACGAGTCGCTTTGGCTCGGATTGGGGTATGAGCAATGGCTGTGTGCCGCAATGTTGGCTGCAGGCTACGTCGCTGTGCGCCGCCGTGAACAAGGGAAGCAAGGGGCGGCTGAACCGACTGAATCGGTTGAACTGGCTAACCTGACTGAACAAGCACCGGAGGCTGATGAAGCAGATCATCTGAAAGGATAGGCTTCCTTCTCTATGCGCATAATAGAGGTTGTTCACACGCACTTTATAGAAGCGACATAGCGGAAAGGAGGCCCATGCGATGAGCAGTCAAGACTCGAAAGCGCAGGAGCGGCAACAGCAAAAAAATCGTGAAAATAAGTCGAACGAGAGCACTGTCGTAGATAAGAAGTTGGATGGACCTAACCGTCCTTCCACGTAACGGTGACGGGACTGTCCGAGGGAAAGCAAAGATTCTGTTTACGGGATCTTCGGCTTTCCCTTGCTTTACGTCGCTGCAAATGGTTAAATATTTAACGATAGCTTATATTCAACCAATCTATCAACGGAATTATTTATAAGGTAAGGAGTGAGCACTGATGTCCATGTCTTTTGAGCAATATATGAGTGATATGGTTCAACCGATGCGTAATGAACTGACTTCCATCGGCTGTGTTGAGCTGCGGACAGCGGAGGAAGTAGAAGAAAAATTGCCTGCAGCAAAGGGCACCGCATTGGTTGTGGTGAACTCGGTATGCGGTTGTGCGGCTGGACAATGCCGTCCGGGCGTGCGTAAAGCGCTGGAACACGAGGTGACACCGGATCATTTGTTCACCGTGTTCGCCGGCCAAGATAAAGAAGCGACAGCGAAGGCGCGCGAATATTTCGCACCGTTTCCTCCGTCTTCTCCTTCCATCGCATTGATGAAGGATGGCGAATTGGTGCACTTTATTGAGCGTCATAGTGTGGAAGATCGCTCGGCAGAAGATATTGCAGCAGATTTGAAAGCTGCATTCGATCGCTTCTGCCGCTAAGAAGACGAAAGCATGCAGTGATAGCCCCGCGCCTTTATGGTGCGGGGATTTTTACAAAGAGCAGCTGGAATAGGAAGGAGACGAGACGATGAGCTTGCAACAAGACATTATTAAGCGTTTCGGCGTACAACCACAAATTGATGAGAATGCGGAAATTCGCAAGCGCGTAGACTTCTTGAAGCAATATGTGAAAAGCTCCGGAACGACAGGGCTTCTTATCGCGATTAGCGGCGGGATAGACAGCGCAGTCGTTGCCGGCTTGTGCAAGCAAGCGACGGATGAGCTGGCGAAGGAGTCGGGACAAGAATACATCACACTCGGCGTGTTTCAACCGTTCGGCAATCAAGTGGACATCTCGGACAGCTATGCCGTGGCGCAAGCGTTCGCTCTCCAGCATACGGTGGAGACGAACATTGAAGATGCGGTGAACGAGGTGACGCTTGAGGTGGAGCAAGGCTTCAAGCAATTGAACCAACCGCGCCATCTCAGCATTCCGGGCAAAGGGAACGTGAAGGCGCGCGTCCGCATGGTGGCCCAATACGCTCTTGCCTTTGACTTGAATTTGCTTGTCGTGGGTACGGATCATGCATCGGAAGCATTAACTGGCTTCTATACGAAGTGGGGCGACGGCGCCGTGGATATTACGCCGCTATCTTCACTCAACAAACGCCAAATTCGCCAATTGGCCGCCCACATGGGCGTTCCAAAAAGTGTGATTGACAAGGTGCCGACGGCTGGTCTGTGGGACGGCCAGACAGACGAGAAGGAGCTCGGCATTTCCTACGATCAAAATAGCGACTATTTGGAAGGCAAAGCCGTACCAGATGACGTGCGCGAGAAAATCGAGCGCCAATACCGCAAGACAGAGCACAAGCGCTCGCCGATTCCAGGAATATAGTCAGATGTCGCCCAGGTTTTATTTGATCGAAGACGAACATAATCTGACGGCGAATGCATTGCAGCACCCCAAGGCTTAAGCAACTGCCTCGGGGTACTTTTATGTTTGCTGCTCTCTCTTAGCTTTACTCTCCCATTCAATCAGTAATTTGAATGCAGCGACGTAACCTAACGAGTGGAAAGAGAGTTATTTCGAGTTGACTGGCTGCTTTAAGGGGGATTTTAAAATTCTACGTGTCTCTCTGTAACTCTAAGTAGATCTATGTAACCCTAAGTAACCCTAAGTAACCCTAAGTAGTTCTAAGCAGATTTATGTGTCTCTCTGTAGCTCCCTGTAAACCTCTGTAACTATCTGTAACTATCTGTATCTCTACATATATCAACATATCTCTAGGTATATCTAGCTATCTCTACATATCTCTGGGTATCTCTACGTATCTTTACGTATCTCTACATATCTCTACATATTTCTAGGTATCTCTACGTATCTCTACGTATCTCTACACATCTCTATGTAGTTCTTGTCACTCCCCCTTTGCTCACTCTACCCTTTCGTCAGGAGCGGGTTCCTTTTTGCTCTTTTTATCATCTCTTCGTTATTTTCGTTACTTTTCTAGGTTGCTACCGCTACGAATGTGAAATTCGAAAACGGTTCAATCTTAAGCCGTATTCCCCTGTACAAATTCCAAATCTCTTATAATTCTGAGTGTAGGGGAGAATGG
>NZ_ALKF01000164.1:0-61226 GCF_000283315.1 Paenibacillus sp. OSY-SE
GCTGCGAAAGTTGAGTTAATAACGATAAATACGTTACTTCTTATTATAGTCTTGATAAGTCAACGAACATTACTACCCGTTTGCGCTTCTTTTCCATCGACATCATCCTCACATCGAACAATCGTTCTTATCATATGCGAATATACGTTCGATTATCAATAGAAAAACTTACTACAACATATAAGGTTTATCTACTGATAAAATGGTTAAAGGTGATGATAAATGTTTGTATCCCCAATGCTGCTGGATACGAGCGATAAAGCTTTTAACAATCCAGACTTTATATTTGAATTAAAAGTATCTCCATAAACGTTCATGTACATTATTTAATAGTTGGGTTTGAGGAATTTCTCTGAACGACATAATTTTTATTTTAGGAGGGAACAACATGGAAGTTTTTGCAGAATATTTAGCGCATATTGATAACCCGCAACATCGGTCCCGAACGGAAGAAGTTTTGGCTTGGGTAACTAAGAAATTTCCAAATTTAATGCCAAAAATTGCGTGGAATCAGCCTATGTTTACCGATCACGGCACATTTATTATTGGCTTTAGCGTAGCCAAACATCATTTGGCTGTTGCCCCTGAAACGGCAGGGATTAATCATTTTTCTGATGAAATTGTGCAGGCTGGCTATGATCACACCAAGCAGTTGGTACGTATCCAGTGGGATAGTCCGGTTGATTTCTCATTACTTGAGAAAATGATCGAGTTTAATATTTTGGATAAGGCAGACTGTTCAACTTTTTGGCGGAAATAATTATGAGCGTATAAGCAACCACTTTTTTGGTTGCTTTATTTTCTTTCGGCAAAAGTCAAATGTGCAGCGGAAAGAAAAACGTGGCATTCGTCAACGGCAAATGTCTGACCGAAGGGAATTTAAGGAGTTGATGAATTCGCTCATCCCGAACCCTCTTACACATTAGTTCCGTGGGATGGTAGTAATACAAACTGGATTGAACACCATTTATACGTGTGTGATAAGGATAGTGAAAAATTAGCTAAACATATAGCATTTCGAAATTATTACGTACCAATTCAGAGGCGGTCGCTGAGTACAAATGTCAACGTAAACATGTACACTTTCGCTTGTTTAAGTATGTACAAAATCACTTGTCCTCATGGTCAAAATGATCCTTCAATCGGTAAGATTCACCTACAATAGTAACGACAGTTGCATGATGCAGAATCCGATCTAAAATAGCATTAGCCAGTTTCGGCTCACGAAACACTTCATCCTATGATCTGAAGTTAACATTGGTCGTGAAGATGGTGCTTCGCTTCTCATAGCGCATATCAATGAGCTGGAAGAATAGTTTGGCATCTTCAGGCTCAATTGGAAGATAGCCTATCTCATCAATAATGAGCAGCTTGTATTTCGTATAATGCTTCAATCTTGCTTCTAGTCGGTTTTCTAACATGGCACGCTTAAGATTCTGGATCAGATCGTGACATTTAATAAAGTAGGTGCTCGTTCGTTTCTTTGCTGCTGCAATCCCAATCGATGTCGCTAAGTGAGTTTTCCCTACCCCACTTGGGCCTAAGAACACAATGTTCTCGTTGCCTTCAATAAAGCGTAGGCTTGTAAAGTCCAGTATTTGCTCTCTATTCACAGAAGACTGGAAGCTAAAGTCAAAATCTGAGAGTTCCTTAAAATGGGGAAAGGCACCGACCTTGACCATGGCATGAATCATGTTCTGCTCACGCACGTCTATCTCATAGCTTGTAAGCTTCACAAGTGTGTCCATGAATGGCATCTGGTTGCGAATACTAAAGTCCACCACTTCATTTAAATGTGCCTGCATCTGCTTCAGTTTCAGGTATTCTAAGTTACGAACAGCTTGCTGGTAGGAGGTTAAAGTCATTCAAACGCACCTCCAATCGCTTGAAGATTCTTTTTCGCTAAGTCATCAATGTCGGGATATCTTGGCATAGACTGCCTTAACTTAAGTTCTCTCTGTAATGCTCCTCGGTATAATTTAATATTGCTTCACCAATAGGATGGCGAACCAAAAGTTCCATGTTATAATAAGCATATAAATGGTTGTCATAAACTTGTATTCCCACCGTTTTTCCTTGATACCCAGCAGGAACTGAGTATTGTCTGGATTGGTAGGAGATCATGTTCGATGCATTGATCTTTACAAGCTTATGATGTATGCGATAGGAACTTCTTATACGCTCCGCTGGTAACGGGTGTAAGGAGTTCTTTTCCTTTTCTAGGGCTAGAACTGGCACTTTTCCCGTTCCTTGATGGAACGATTGATTTACTCGATCACATAGCGTTTGAATGTCGTCCATGACGGTCTTCATGTTGTCTGTAAGAATCTCATGAGGCACGCCACCAATGGTATCAAAGGCCTCCGTTAAGAAAGATAGCAGCACGCTTTGTGATTTAGATACGCTCATGTGATACACCCTGAACCGAGAATACGAGAGCAGCAGTACAGCTACATTCACTTCAACTTTCTCTCCGCCCTTCGTTTCAAAGGGAATGCTTTCTTTCCAGTCTAACTGGGCCTGCACACCTGGATCTGTCTCGAACCGAATCGTTCCCTGTGGTGATGGCATTCGCTGTCCATGCTTAAAGTAGGCTTCAAATTCAGGTTTACGGGCAATGTAAGCTCTGAATGCAGACGCTGAACATTGCAGTCCATGGTTGTCCGTAAGGTATTGCCATAATACTCGCTTGTAGTAAAACACTTGCTTGCTGTCTATGGATAGAAGTGCAGCAGTGATTTCATAATACTCATCAATCTTCGAGCCTTTGTCTCGTGATCTGCTCTCGTATACCCATCTAGGTATTTCTGAATGGTTCGACGATCCACACCCAGTTCTCTAGCTAACTGACTTTTATTGATTTTCATATTGAGATTCTCCATTAATGATTTGAGTTTTGGTAAGTCTAGTAAACTGCGGATTTCCATATTTGATTGAACATTCAACGTGATATACATACTCATCTCTCCCTTGAGACAAGTATGGTTCATCTCGTCAAATCTGAACATTCTTATTCAAGCATTTCTGTACATGTTTAGACTAGCATTTGTAAAATCGTCTACTCTTTGGCTGAATGTTACCAATCCATCAACATTACTCACTCTTTTCGCCACCCTTAGTAGTGTATTTCCTTAAGTTTACACTCGTCTAAGTTATTCCGTAAAGTAATTGGCCGCCCCCGAAGGAGCGGCTATATAGGAGAAAGGTTATGAATTAACATAGTAAGTAGACGCAGCACGGTTTCCACCGGAGAAATGGAGAGCCGCTGGCGACCATGCCCGGGTTTATTCTCCGTGCTATTTTAGCGTCTTATATATTAGGTGGCTTTTGTATGGGATGAAAAATCTTCGTTCAATTTCCACAAACAATCAACACGTGTAAAAACATTTGTAATTCCTATTTACACGTGTTATTACATGTGTTATAATGAAATTGGAAAGGAGGTCAATATGGTCAACCTTGATAAAGCATACTCATCAAGAGAAATCATCAAGATAATAAAAGCAGATGGTTGGGTACATAAAAATACAGAAGGTGACCACTGGCACTTCAAACATCCAACCAAATCGGGTAAAGTAACTGTTGCACACCCCAAGAAAAATCTTAAACGTAAGACAATAAAAAGTATCTTTGAGCAGGCGGGACTAATTTAAGCCCTGCCTCTCCCAAGGAGGTTAACATATATGAAGTACATTTACCCAGCTGTATTCTCTCCCGGCGAGCCAGACGAAGGCGGCTTCACTGTCACATTTCCTGACCTTCCGGGCTGTGTAACCGAGGGTGACACTCTCGACGAAGCCCTATACATGGCGAAGGATGCCCTTGGTGGACACCTTTACCTCATGGAAGATGACAACGATGATATTCCTCAGCCGTCGAAACCAGACGTTATCCAATTGGAAGCCGGTGAATTTGTGTCTCTCATCCAAGCTAATACAGATTTCGTCCGCGAGCGTATTCGCAATAAGGCCGTGAACAAAACACTCACGATCCCGAAATGGCTGAACGATGCAGCTGCAGAGGAAGGGATTAATTTCTCCCAGACGCTGCAGGATGCACTTAAGCAGAAACTCGGTGTTAAAGACTTCTCTTCATGAGGAGTCTTTTTCTTTTATAGATAACAAAAAAAGCACCCCTGCAGGTGCTTAATTCAATCGTTATGTTAGCTGCTTAATTTCCCTTGGCAGTACAAATCGTATTTGCTTATGAAGTCTGGCCAATGTGATTCATCCCCTAAAACTGATTGGTCGTTCATCCAGATTGTATAATAAAACGGTTATCCTGACTAGCAAAATGGTTGCTGAATAAATTATTATTCAAGAAATCGATGTAATTCCTAGAAAATCCGTTCATGCGGCTGCATTCGGCGCGTGGGCTTATCGCTTGAACTCTCTTTTCTCATATCCCTATTAACAATGGCAGGAACACTTTTTTCATAGCCGATTTTTTGTAGAGCAGCGAAATGAATTCCCCGGTTCCCGTGTATGCGGAGGGCATTTTCACACGGTAACCCGAATGGGGACCATACAGGATGAATCTCGCAGGAAAATTCCTGACTGTTATCTTCTGTATGTCCGAGAATTGAATCTTCTGTATCCCGAACATGGTATGGACCCGAATCGTCGTTTCATCGACAACTGCTTTGGTACGTTTCATAAACAGCGCACAGAATCCGGTAAGTAGAACTGTAGCCGCCGCGCCATATGGCAGAGATGGCTCGATTGGTTCTGCAGTGAACTGATCCACAATAACAATAGCCACAAAAATCTTGACAGACCCATCCACACCGTTCAGGCAAGTCCACGGTTCGGAAGAAGCACCATTTCACCTTGACTATTACGACTGGCAGGCTTCCATATACTCTCCTCAATTTTAGTGACAATTGCTTCTGTTAACGCTTTTTCCATACGGTAATCGAATTGATGATTCATCTATCCTATCTCCCTTCACAAGCAATCACATACAAATATCGGAAGATAACTCCTTTTTCTGAATATTTCATCGTTCAACTTTCGTTCATCCGCAGGAATGACGGCTTGATAAGTAATAAACATTTGCGACTGCTAGACTGAGACCGAGCCGCTCACTTGATTATTTGTACTCCTGATAAAGTTATATGTACCAGTTGTGCCAGTAAGTTTCACATCCAATCCTGTTTCTTCTTTTACTTCCCTACAAGCAGAATAGAGAATGTTTTCTTTGTGTTCAATACGTCCAGGCGGATGTTTTTTATTTCAATAAAAGCATTTTTTAACTTTATACACATTTTTAAGTTTCCTTTTTCACATATGCTCCCCAAGTTTTATATTTTAAAATTTCTCTGCTACCTTCTTCTATTCATAGTACCTAAGCCCTTTCAAATATTGATTTTTAGCAGTCATTTAGTGTGTTATCGATAATAAGCGGTCGCGCAGCTCTACGTAAGCGTGATCCCAGCCCATTTTCGCAAAGAAGCGTAATCCGTCCAGTCCTTTGAAGTAACGGGCACCAATCAACCGTTCGTTAAAACAAGAAATCGGTGATTCCTTCTTTTCATAGTGAATGCGGAAAGCTTGTGCGACATCCTTATCCGGAATTGCACCCTCGACCGTGGCGATATCAATAAGAAAATCACCGTACATGCAGTTGCCGTCAATGATCCCGGTTATGCTTCGGCCATCGGATAGAATGTTCCATTCATGGCAATCACCATGTACAAAATAGCGATGAGGAGAGTTATATTTGCTAAAAGTTAGTAGACGGGCATAAATTTCGTTAAAGACATCCCTTTCCAAGCAGCTTGTCCGGAACAGCTCATGCCAATTTTCCCAGAAGGTCCCCGTTTGATTTTCCTCATAAAATGCCTTTATAAAGCTCTCCCAAGCATCATACGCTCCATTGCCCGAGGGTATCAGAGGACCAAAGCCGGTCGTCGTGCTATCCAGTTGAATCTGGTTCATATCGGTAATGACGCGGACCAGATCGGGGAGCAGTTCAATCTTCTGCTTTGCCTGCAGGTCAGCCACGACACTGCCCTTAATCCGCTCTAAGATGCAATACTTAAATGGCCCCTCTTCTCCTCGTCCGAATGTCTTCGGATAAAGCACATCCTGAGAAGAGAGTATATCGGCAACATAATGCTCCGTTTGAAACGCATCCACTGCATCGCTGAAGCGGATGACATAATCGCGATGTTCGATCTTAAATGAAAAGACACTGCTGAAATTTCCGCCTTCGACTGCACTGACATTCTCAGCAGATTGTCTCCAGTGACGCTCTAGTACCGCGTGGACATCCGTAATTGTTAAACTTGGCTTGGCATGGCTCATTTCGCTTCAACCCCTATTAGTTAGTCATATTAATGAAATAAAAGAGAAGCGCACACCTTGATGAGAATAGAAAAAAGCCGTGGAATGAACATAGTTCACCCACGGCCTTTCGTAAACGATCACCACAAATAGACGCATGTCTATCGCAGCAATGTAAACAATAGCAATGATGATAATATGGTTCATGACAAGTAAGGATGAACCGTGACATTACAAAATTACCTCACCGTAATACAGAGTAAGGTTCGCAGTCCAGTTCATGTGCTATTCAGTTAAAAGATTAACCGATAACCATTGTCAGAAACGTGCTCATCATCAAAGCACTAATCCCGCCATTTCTTTTATTTGTTTCCATTATAAATGGTTTACAGGATATTACAACCTCTTTTATTGTAAAACGCTCATTTACAAATATCAGTACTCTCATTGAGATTGAGGCAACTTAAACCGCAGCGCGAACAATGTAATGTTCAAATGTTGTCGGCAAGCCTCTTTCGGTGGCATGTTCATGAAATATCCTTTCTATTTCAGACATGCATTCATTGATTACCATATCAAATACGGAAGGCGTTTGACCAAAGCAACGAACTTTAACAACATCCATAGGCTCATGTAAATATTGAATACTGGTCACGGTTTCAACCTCAGCGTGCTCCAGCGCACCTGCTTCAAGCTTATTTTTGATTTTATCTAAAATGGGAGCTCCTTCAGAATGCGGTTCGAAAAGATTGGGGAATAGTTGCGGCAGCTCAGCCGATAATCGATCGCCTGGGTGGAGACCAAGTATTTGTCCGCCCTTCTTCACAACCCTGCTTATATCTACATAAGCTGAAGTTGGGCCTCTGCGATTGTAAACGCAATCAAATTCCCCAGCATCAAACGGTAGTCTGTCTCTTGTATTGCCTGTAACAAATGACACATTTGAAAGGGTGCGATTGCTACCCGCTATGATGAAGTCGCTTGTAACATCCAAACCTATGATTCTGTTAACTATCGGACTCCATTGAATAGTGAAGTCTCCATGACCGCATCCAACGTCCAGCACAATTTTATTCCGAACCATTTGCGACACTTCATTTGTAAACAGAGCCTCACCATTAGGCTCCGTAATCGTGGAATTCCATGGATAAGAATACTTCCCTGTCAATTTGCCGATCTGAGCGTACCACGCAAAAGAGTGGGGAGATAACCAATCCTTGTGGGTCTTTGGATCTGATAACTTCGGGTACAATAAAACACCTCCTATGAGTCATGAGTTTACATTATAAGACATACCAACATGGATACACAATATATTCCTCAATCATGCCGATTAACTCACATACATTCCCTTCTCTGAGCATTTGGGAGAGTGGCCAAAAGCACCAAGTGACGGATACATTCGCCAGACCCGTACGTAACTCATTACCCCTAGAAAACAGTTCACTGCACAACTAATCTCTTCTCCCACTAACGCCCTCCCTTGAAGGCCATATCCCTGTATCATTATCCCCGATCAAAAAAAGACAGCCCGCCATCAAGACAAGCCATCTCTGCATCCATATCTGCCAACCCACCATCAAAGAACAGCATTCCATCTCCCATGCCCTAGCGGCGCATCAGGAGCGGATTGCAGGCATCCTCTGCAACATTCGTCACGATACGAAGCAGCACTCACTGCCCCTGTTCATGCCGATGTATTATCCATAGCGAAATGTCGGCATCCCCTGAACATCCGTTACGATGCGGAACAAGCTGCCTGCATGAGGCTCGGCTTGCAGCTGTGCTTCGCTCAAGCCTTCCCGCGCTGTCGTTATATACAGCTCGTTCAGATCCCGCCCGCCAAAAGAGCACGAGGTTACGTGCGACGCTGGCACCGCTACGAAACCTACCTGGCGTCCCGTATGCGGATCCCAACGCGACACGCCGCCACCGCCCCAATGCGCGATCCAGAGCATGCCTTCGGTATCGATGGTCATGCCGTCCGGGTACCCTTGCTCTGGCGCAAAGGTGATGACCGCTCGTGGATTGCTAATGTTGCCTGACTCCACCTCATAATCCCATGCCCTCACCTGCAGCGTCGGCGTATCGATATAATAAAAAGTGCGGTGATCTTGACTCCAAGCAAGGCCGTTCGATGTCGACACCCCGTCAAGCAGCGTGCTCAGTTGTCCATTCCGCTCGAGCTGGTACAGCTTACCCGCCTGCGGCTTCCCAATCTTACTCATCGTGCCAGCCAGAAAACGACCTGCCGGATCGCATTTTCCGTCGTTGAAGCGGATGGATTCATCTTGCGTCTCCTCAGGACGAGCGCACAGCTCCGTTTGTCCCGTCTCCATATGGTAGACGTACAACCCGTTCCGCAGCGCAAGCAGCAGCGTATCATCCACCTCCGTCAAGGCAACGGCGCCGACCATCTGCTCCATTTGAATCGCCTGCACCTCTTCCTCGCGCGGGCTCCAGTGAAACACGAATTGACCAGTAATATCGACCCAATACAGCCGCTGCAGCCGCTCGTCCCATACGGGCCCTTCTCCTAATATCGCTTGGCGGTCAACGACCAGTTCCGCTTGCATCCCCATCTCTCCTTTTTTGCCAACTGTCATTCGACTATAACATGCAATGCTGCACAGCGTCACCCGTCGGGCAAGCTCTTCCTCCGGCACGTCTAGATGCAGCCGGCGCGCAGCGATATCGAGCTCGATAACGTCGCCGTCGCGCACGAGCGCCAGCGGTCCGCCGAGCAGCGCTGACGCTATACATCATTTCACCCGCCTGCTCTATCAACTAAATAACAGGTTAATTGGACAAGGAATAGATAATGTTAGGCTTTGAAGGAGAACAGCTTGTTTCGTTTGCAACAGGACACTACTTCGCTGAAGTAAATTCAGGATTTATAGTTTACATAGTTACTAATCCTTTTGTACGAAGTAGAGGGCTTGGGGCGAAAACATTATCGAAATTAGAAGAATTATTACATAAAGATGCTGCTGCAGCTGGATATGATTCGTTAAGTGCAATAATCTTGGAAACAGAAACACAAGAAATAGCACATACAGAAGCAGAAAAAGAAGACTGTATGAAAAGAAATCAGTGAAATAATCCGAGCAATTTACCAAGAGAAATATTACTTTGTGAATAGAATAGATGAAAAAGTTCTTATTAATTGTTTTGAGAAAATGGGATTAATGGAAAAAGCCCGCATCCTCCGATGCGAGCTTCGCAGCCAGTGAACATCATCCGCGGCTGTCCCTCTGCCTCTATACCAACTGTACCGTTAGATTAAATAGACCGCTATACGAACAGGTTCAGGTTGGCGTCTTCTGCCTTGCCCAAATATGTGGCGACTCCGCCGATCGTGACACCGTCGATCATCTCTTCCGCCTGGATGCCCATCACATCCATCGACATGGAGCATGCCACCAGCTCCACGCCGAGATCCATCGCATTGCGCATTAGCGTCTCAAGACTATCCACGTTCTTCTTTTTCATAACACGCTTAATCATTTGTGCGCCCATTCCTGCCATATTCATATTGGAGATCGGCAGCGCGTCCGGTCCTTGCGGCATCATTTTCCCGAACATCCGATCCATAAAGTCTTTATCCAATCGTGGCGCATTCGCCTTGCGCAATATATTCAGCCCCCAGAAGGTGAAAAACATCGTTACCTTCTTCCCCATCGATGCAGCTCCGGTCGCAATAATGAAGGAAGCAATCGCTTTGTCCAAATCTTGATTGAATACGACGAGCGTCGCGCCTTTCTCCCCCTCCGGTTCGCTGCTAGAGGCCGCAGCCTGACTCTCGGCGGACCGGCCCTTCTGCAGCCAGACGCGGATGTTGTCTTTCTCCATCACTTGCTTCAGCAGCATGTTCCCTGTCTTGCCGCACCAAGCCGCAATATCCTGTGGAAACGCCGGATCAGTAACGGACACCTCGATTACGTCTCCTTCCTCCGCCTTCTGCATCACTTGATATACTTGGCTAATCGGGCCCGGGCACTGCAGCCCGCACACATCTAATTGATAACGGGATTGCAGCTCGCCGCTGAATTCAAGCTGCGGAGGCTCTGTATCGGAAGCAGCCTGCGACGTGGATGAGCCGGGCCCGTGCTGTCCCTGTGCCTCTTCCGGCGATTGCTTCCCGAAGTACATCGAGTACGTCTTATATCCGCCGCTCAAATTGATCGCCTTGAAGCCATTCTGCTCCAAAATTCGCGCAGCCAAGTAACCGCGCAGCCCGACTTGGCAGCTGACATAGATCGGCTCGCTGCCCGGCAGATCGTGCAGACGAGAGCGCAGCTCCCCGAGCGGAATGTTGATCGAGCCCGCAATGAATCCGGACTCGCGTTCGACCGGCTCGCGCACATCGACCAATGTCGCGCCATTTCGAATGAGCTCGTCGATGTGGTCGTAATGAACGACGTCCAGCACGCCGTCCGCCACATTGGAAGCGACATAGCCGAGCATATTCACTGGATCTTTCGCCGAAGAATACGGCGGCGCATAAGCAAGCTCCAGATCCGGCAGATCATGCACCGTCAGCTTGCCTTTAATGGCGGTCGCGATCACGTCAATCCGCTTCTCCACACCGTTCATGCCGACGCCCTGCACACCGTAGATTTCCCCCGTCTCCTTGTTGAACGTCATCTTTAGCGATACCGGAAATCCGCCCGGATAGTAACTGGCATGAGAAGCCGGATGGATGTGTACCGCTTCGTATGCAGCCTCAAGCCGCTTCAATGTCTTCTCATTATTGCCCGTCACCGCTACGGTCAAGTCGAACACTTTCGCGACGGACGTGCCCAATGTCCCCCGATAAGGCCGCCCCTTCCCGTAGATATGATCCGCTACCAGTCTCCCCTGCCGATTGGCCGGCCACGCCAGTGGAATCATTGCCGGCGTCTGTTGAATATAATCCTTCACTTCGATCGCATCGCCAATGGCCCAAATATGCGGATCTTCCGTACGCAGCTGCTCATTGACCATAATGCCGCCACGGCTGCCAAGCGCCAATCCCGCAGCTTTCGCCAACTCATTTTCGGGACGCACGCCAATCGACAGAATCGTCATGTCTGTCTCCAATGTTCTGCCGCTCCCCAGCTTAACCTTGCGGCCTTCCTCCATAAAAGACGACAGTCCGTCGTTCAAAATGAGCCGAACTCCTTTGTCCCGCAAATGCTGGTGCACGATCGCCGCCATTTCCGGATCCAGCGGCGCCATCACCTGGTCCGCCATCTCAACGATGGTGACTTGAATACCGCGCAGGTGCAAATTCTCAGCCATCTCCAAGCCGATAAAGCCGCCGCCTACGATAAGGGCTTGCTTCGGTCCTGCTTCATCCACGAATTGTTTGATTCGATCGGTATCCGGAATATTGCGCAGCGTAAATACATACTTCGCCTCGCTCAAGCCTTCAACTGGCGGCACAATCGGCTTTGCTCCCGGTGATAGAATTAACTCGTCATACGATTCCTCGTAGTTCTCCCCTGTCTTCACATTGCGTACAGTGACAACCTTGCGCTCACGATCGATACCTGTTACCTCGTTCAATGGCCGGATATCGAGATTGAACTTCTTCGACATCCCTTCCGCCGTCTGCACGAGCAGCGATTCACGCTTCGGAATGACATTGCCTATATGGTAAGGCAGTCCGCAGTTCGCGAATGAAATATGTTCACCCCGCTCGAACAGCACAATATGGGACGTTTCATCCAAGCGCCGCAATCTCGCTGCAGCGGTTGCACCTCCGGCGACCCCGCCAACGATAACAATTTTCTTCTGGTTCGACATTAAGATCATCCTCTCCATTTATATACCCATAGGGGTATATTATAACATCGTTGATGATCCGTCAAATCGGGAATGGCGGCGTAAAACAGCAGCATACTCCACACATAAAAAAACACCGCCTTCCTAAGAAAGCGGTGCAGCCCACACATTTGCCGTGCAGTATAGTCTGTATGTATGTTAATAAGTACAGCATGAATATTGATTATGCTTTTTCCTTCGGCTCCATTAATCTCTCGGAGTCCACCGTCGGATCGAGCCAATTCTCGATCAACTGCCGTGCATATTGCAGGTCTTCATCATCGAGCATGTAGTACCATACTCCATTAATCATCGCGCCTTCGCCATCCAGCATATAGCTGCTGAATGCAGGGAGGCTGTCTTTCGCAATAATCGACTTCGCCAGATCAATCATATCCTTGGGGAGCATATCGGTCGTGAAGTTGTCGCCCGCAATTTCCATGAGCTCAGGAATTCGGCCGATTTTGTCGAGCTCAACCGCACGCTCCATGACGGCCTGCAAAAAGATGCGGTTCCGCATCGTTCGATTCATATCCGAATCCTCGCGATATCGCACATAATTCAATGCCTCCAGCCCGTTGTAAATCGGCTTGTTCGCTTCGATTCTGAATTTATCATGGCTCCAATGTTTATTGACAATGTCTTGTGTTATCGGCAATTTAACACCATCGAGCGCGTCAACCACATCTTTGAACCCTGTGAAGTTGATTGCTGCATAATGATTTACCGGATGCTGAAGCAAGTTCTCTACACTCTCCACGCTCATTTTCGCCTCTCCGAACGCATATGCGTGTGCGATTTTATCCTGTATGTCCTTTCCGACGAGCTCCGCATAGGCATCCCTCGGGATAGACAAGAGCAGAATTCGATTCTCTTTGGGCCGCACGATGGAGTAGATGATTGAATCTGAACGGCCTGCCTCTTTGTCACGTTGGTCAATGCCCAGCAGCAGTAGGGAGAATGGAGTGTTCTCTTCGCGGATGACTTCTATTTTTCCGATAATCGGTTTGTACGTTTGTTCCAGCGTCTTCTCTACCCGCTCGGACAGGAACATGTCGAATGCAAGAACCGCAAGCTGCTTGCGAAAGAGAAAGCCTCCAATTGCAAGAATGACCACTGTCAGCAGTACGATTCCCCATTTTTTATATTTTCTCATAGCCGCTCCTTCCTTCAAATTTTTAAAATCTCATTACACTTTACTTGAAGAAGGAACACTTTTCCACATCCTAATTGTCATATATGGTATTTTTTGGTTAGTTTCGACATTGTTTTTGCTCTCCTTTATAAGTTTTCTCCATTAAATCCTCACTCTTCCATGGATGAAGCAGTCGATCTGCTCTACTCCGACCTCAACCGCGAACCGTAGAGCATGAAAAGAAAAACCAGTCATAGGGCATGTCCCACGACCGGCTTAATTGATATCTAACGCTATCGAACGGCATCCCGTTCATTTCACCCAACAACCATTCACCGATGAATGCCACCCTTGTTATCACAACCAGCTTGTGATGTCCTGCTTCAAGCGTTCGATCGGCTCCAGACCGGTATCGCCCAGATTGCTCAGCGCAATCAATACAGCATCTTTATCCGTATTCCGGTATAACGTGGAGCGGAATCCCACCAAGCTTCCATTATGATAAGCCGTATTCCGGCGCTCGGAATATATCATCCAGCCATATCCGTATCCCCGCTCGTTATCAATGGCGACATGGGGCGTGAACATCGCGCGTACTCCTTCGCTTCCGATTAGCTGCGTGGCATGAAACGCTCTCTCCCATCGATATAAATCCTTTACCGTGGAATAGAGAATGCTGCCGGCGCTGTTGTAGCTGGGGATATCCTGCTTCCATGCCGCTTTGCCCTCCGTATATCCGATTGCCCGATTTTTTTCCGCAAGGTAGGAAGCGAGATGTCCTCCCGTCCGCTCCATATGAAGGGGCAGGAATAGCTCCTCGTGAATAAAAGTTTCATATTTTCGACCTGATGCTCTTTCAACGATGAGTCCGAGCAAGGCGTAACCGAAATTGCTGTAATGAAAGCTGCCTACCTTATGGGTTGGGGCTATCCTATCCATCGCCTCAAGACGAAGAGGTTCCAAATCTTCATCGACATCCCAATTTACATGAACATCCTCGTCCAATCCAGCCGCATGAGTCAGAAGCTGATGAAGCGTCACAGGACCGAGTCCCGGCAGTTCTGGAACGTAATGCGCCAACGCATCCTGTGCGTCAAGCTGGCCCCGCTGCTGCAGGAGCATAATGGCGGCTGCCGTGAACTGTTTCCCAATCGAAGCGATTTTAAATATGGTATGCTTATCGTTCGGCCGCTTCTGCTCCATATCCGCCCAGCCATAGCCTTTGCACAGGCGAACGCTGCCTTCATAGGCAAATAAGAACGAACCGTTAAAGCCTTGCTCGATTAGAAATTGATCGATATGAGTATGGATCTCCATTTTATAGAGCACCTCTTTTGCGATTGATGACAACGAGTCGTTTATTTCCTACCATTTCGCTTACAACTTGCGATTTTCCTTCAACGTATCGTCATGCAGCAGAGAAAAGCGCCCCGAACGATTAGCGTTGCGGAGCGCTTTGATTTCATCATATTCATATAATTGCTTAAGATACTAGCTTCAGGCCGATAGCCGCGCTGAGCACCATGCCGATGAATAGCAGCCGCAAACACTTTTAACCACTGAACATTCATCTGTTTCCCACTCCCTTGCTGTACCCATGCCTCTAATGTCTTATGGGGTCAAGCTCAGCCAATATATTTTCCAGGATGCATCCAAACGTTTCTTGAAACGGACCGGTCCGCCCAATAGCATCTCTACGAGCACGCCATCGAGCAGGCACATGAATGACGCCGTGACCGTCCCCACGTCCAGCTGCGCCACTTCTGCCCGTTCCATCCCCCGTTCGAACACCGTCACGAGCATTTGCTCCATTTTGTCCAAATAAGCGTTGATATGCTCCATCACCAATGCCTGCAAGGACACGGGCGGGAAAAACATCATCCGCAGCAAAAATTTCACGCTATTGTCGTTATCATACCTATCTTTGTATTGCGCAATGAGCTCAAATAGCTGATGCTGGACCGTGTTATCCCGGTTCCGTTCGCAAAATTCCCGCAGCAGCTTCAGCTCATCATGAATCGCTTGCTCGATAACTCTCAAGAACAAATCATCCTTGCTCTTGAAATGAGCGTAAATGGACGGTGTCTTGATGCCAACCTGCTCTGCGATGTGAGCCAATGAGGCGCCCTCATACCCATTCTCCGCAAAATGATCCAAAGCAATCTCTATAATCCGATTCGCGGTCATAATCCCCCTCCTGCTGCCTAACTAACATTAGTTATATACGAAATTTTTACATAGCTTTTAGGCGTTTGTCAAGCAAAAAATCCCCTGGCAGCAATGTCGAACTCTTCATGAGCATCGCTTGCCGGCAGGGGATGCTTGCAACTACATCCGTTGAGAAAATAGTGTCTTCAATTATGATACCAATTTCAAGCCCACAGCTGCGCCGAGCACCATGCCGATGAACAAAATGCGTTTCCATTCCCGCGATTCCCCGTACAGAATCATGCCGAGAATGGCCCCCCCAGAAGCGCCGATTCCCGTCCAAATCGCATACGCGGTTCCCATCGGCAGCGTCTCCATCGCCAGCGCCAAGAACACAAAGCTAGCGCCAAAGCCTGCCATCATATAGACAACCGATTGCCATGTGTGTTCCTTATGGAATTTATTAATCATGGCAACACCTGCCATCTCAAACACACCGGCCAACAGTAAACTAACCCATGCCATCAGGATTCAGCTCCTTTCTCTGCTTTCTCCTTCGTAACCAGCTTCAAGCCGATAACGCCGCACAACAGCAGCAGAATAAGGAGCACCTTGGCCATGTTGAACGGTTCGCCGAAGAACACGATATCCGCAAAGACAGTACCTGCCGTCCCCAACCCTACGAATACCGCATAGACCGTTCCGACGGGAAGATTCCTCCCGGCCATAATCATGACATAGAAGCTTATGACAATTGCAATAATTGTACCGCTCCAAGTCCACACATCATACGCGTGCTTCAGACCGATAACCCAGAACACTTCAAAGAATGCGGCAATAAACACTTTAATCCAATGAATATTCATGATTCCTTCTCTCCTCTTCGCTGCCCTTTCTGTCTACACTATGGAACAAATCAACCTTCACTCATTGTGCGCTACAATAAGGCGATATTATGCCTGCAATAACTTATTTCCTTCCTCCGTTCAAAAGTAAACAACTCCCTTCTAAGCCAACCTAACTAACATTAGTTAATTGGATTTTTTCACACAAAGAACTTACTGTCAAGAGGTTACATTCGTTTTCCAATAAAAATGGTTTAGATTCAACCATTATCATTATGAGTGTTCCACAAAGTCCTTTTGTCCACTATCCCCTTAATTCAGTAAACAAAAATCTATCGAACCACCAGTTGATAGAGTGAATCGCTCTTCACTGCTAGGATCAGATCAGATCCGCTCTAAAAAGAACAGAATTCCATCCTATCTCACCAAATAAACCGATACCTTCAATTCCTGAGCTGTTCCTTCCACAATCTGAATGGTGGGGAGAGTGAACAAAAGAACACTTCGACGACCCTCGCCTTGCTCAATCTGAGTTATTGGGATAAAACCGATTGATCGCCACATAATGCTTGAACCCTGCACTCAGGCAATTTCATAGATAGACCCTATCTTACTTTTTACCAAAAGAAAAAAGCAGACCTATTCTCAGATCTGCTCCATACGCTTATTTATATTTATTTGCCTGATACGCTTGCAGCCTAGGCTCTCAGATCGAGCCAAGCCACTTCTTCCGGAGTCAGCGAAATTGCAGCAGCATCTTTGCACGATTCCATTTCCGACCGGTTTTGCGGTCCGATAATCGCGGCAGTAGGGAATGGCTGATTAAGCACATATGCAAGTGCTATCTGAATCGTCGTGACCCCTTTTTTATCCGCCAGTTGAGCAGCGCGATCGTAGCGTTCCCAGTTCGCATCATTATAAAATACGCGCACAAGGTCCTCGTTCGAGCGATCGTCACGCGTAAAGCGACCTGTGAAGAAACCGCGAGCTTGCGATGACCAGGACATTATCGGAAGCCCTGAGCGCTTATGCCAGGAGAGTGTTTCATCATCTGCACTGATGCAATCGGTCCAATAGGGCTCCTGCGCCTTCGCCAAGCTCAGGTTCGGACTGCTGAACGAGAAGCCGCGCAGCCCGTGCGATTCAGCATACGCATTAGCTTCCTCCAGACGCTGCCACGTCCAATTGGAGCCGCCGAAAGCACGAATTTCACCCTCTTCCACCAGCTCGTTCAACATTTCAAGGATGGCTCCGACCTCCACGTCCGGATCGTCCCGATGCAACGCATACAAATCAATATAGTCCGTGCGCAGCCGCTCCAGACTTGTCTCCAACTCCGCCCGAACAGCAACACGATTCACCTGCGGTCCGTGCTGGTTCGGATGGCCGCCCTTGGTCCAGACACGGATCTGATCCCGATTGCCCCGCTCCTCCATCCACATTCCGATCGCTTGCTCGCTCTTGCCCCCGCAATAAATGAATGCTGTGTCAATCGTGTTCCCGCCGATGTCCGTAAAGGAATCTAAGTTGTTACTGACTAATTCATATACTTCAGGCGAAAAATAATCCGAGCCCATAATGAGCTGCGATACCGGCTTTGGCAGACCGTCAATGGACAGCATCTTCATCAGGTTCACCCTTCCCCACGCATTTTTAGGTTATAGCTACACGTCTGCGCTCATAAGCGGAAGCAAGACATGCGTCAATGACTTGCATATTCAAAATGGCATCATCCGGATTCAGCAAAAGCGGCTGCTCTCCCCAGATGGCTTGCGCCATATTATCCGCTTGCAGCGCATACGCATTCAGCTTCGGCATTTCTTCCTCGCGCTGTCCTTCTTGCGTATGTACGATAAAGTTCGGATCGCCGATAAATGCGGAGGGCACCTCGATCCGGCCGTCGGTTCCCAATATTTCCAATGTGTTGCGGAACGCCGCCCACATGGCGCAATCAAATGTAAGCGCAACCGAATCCGGAAATTCAATCAATCCCGAAGCCATCATATCGACATTGTCATGCTCCGGCGACAAAAAAGCATGGACGGTAGCCGCTTCTGGTTCCGAGCCCAAAATATATCGGGCAGCGCTTATCGGATAACAGCCGACATCATAGATGGAGCCTCCGCCCCAGTCGCGGCGATAACGGACATTGTTTTTGTCACCCGCGTTATTGAAGGAGAACGTGCCGTGTATACCGCGAACGGTTCCGATTTCACCGGACTGGACAATCTCACGGATACGCTCGTAGCGGGGATGATGGCGGTACATATATGCTTCGGCCAGCTTCACGCCAGCCTTGGCGCACGCCTCGACCATACGCCGAGCCTGATCGGCATTTAACGCAATCGGCTTCTCGCAGAGCACGTGCTTGCCTGCTTCCGCCGCGCGAATCGTCCATTCCAAATGCAAATGATTCGGCAGCGGAATGTAGACCGCATCGATATCCGGATCATGCAGCAGCTCCTCATAGCTGCCGTATGCCTTCGGTATCTCCAACTGCTCCGCTTTCTCTTGCGCTTTATGAACATCCCTGCTCGCAATCGCGGCGACTTCACCCGTCTTTGATGCCCGAATTCCAGGAATAACCGAGTGAATCGCAATAGTAGCACAGCCGAGCACACCCCAACGCAGCTTCTGTTCCATAGCGTCTTCCCCTCCTGCCAATGTTTGGATTCCCTAATCACCAGCTATTATAGAGGATGGCATCTTCAAAATCTATAGAAGCGTTTTCATATGAATATAACGATTTGAAACTAAAAGACAATGCCCCGATCCGATGAGAAACCCAGAATGAATTGAAAAAGAAACAAGAATGGTGGGCGTATCCGCTTCCGTCGCTGTTGAATCCAAGTCATTGGGATGAGACGATGCGGGGATGACTCGGATTCAAAGGCGATCGCCAGGTCTCTCCAGCGGATACTCTCCACCCCTTTTTGTTTCGTTTTCAGCCTTAATGTGGTTTCTGAACAGCCTAAGGCAGCAGCGCACCGGCGCTTGCTGCCTCTTTATTTTTTCCTTACCCAATCATAATCTTGCCTTCCGGATAACGGAACAAGGATTGCTCCTTGCGGTTGCCGAGCGCATAGGCGAGCGTCATCGGGCCGATCCGTCCGATGAACATCGTCATGCAGATGACCAGCTTGCCGAAAGGCGTCATCTCCGGCGTTAATCCCATGGACATTCCGACGGTGGCTACGGCGGACACTGTATCGAACAATATGCTGATGAACGGCTCGTCCTCTGTAACGGCAAGCAGCATGGACACGGACAGCACCATGAACAGCGCTAGGAAAATAATCGTCAACGCCTTCACGATTTGGTCTTTGGCGAGGCGATGGCGGAACAATACCGCATCTTCACGCCCGCGCAGCATGGCATACACTGCCGCCAGCAGAATGGCGAACGTCGTCGTCTTAATTCCGCCGCCGGCCGATCCCGGCGATGCTCCGATAAACATCAATATGATGAGGAAGAATTGCGTCACTTGCCGCATATCGGCAATTTCAAGCGTCGCTGTCCCGGACGATCTCGCGGAAATGGATTGGAAGAACGACGCATACAGCTTGCCGTCCCATGTTAACGATCCGAGCGTATTCGGGTTCGTTACTTCAAAGATGAATATAAATATGGCTCCGACAACGACTAGAAGCGCTGACATGGACAGCACGACTTTCGAATGGAGCGACAGCCGGCGCGACTTCGGATAATCGTACAGCTCCGCCAACACGATGAAGCCGAGCCCGCCAGACAAGACGAGCAGAAAAGCGATCAAGTTCGTTAAGAAGTCTCCCGCATACTGCTGAAAGCTTGACCCAAACAGATCGAAGCCCCCATTGTTAAAGAGGGACACGGAATGGAACAGGGCGTAGTAGAACGCTTGTGTCAAGGACATATGGCTGGACCAATGCAGCATGAGAATAACGGTTGCGGTGCCTTGAATGACAAATACAAAGATGATGACGCGCTTAATCGTGCGCACGATGCCTTCCATGCTGTTCGCGTTAATCGATTCCTGTAGGATCAATCGTTCGCGCAGCGATATCCGCTTGCCGAGCATCAAGTAGAAGAGCAGCGCCACGGACATGAAGCCGATGCCGCCAATTTGAACGAGTGAAATAATGACCCCTTGTCCGAACGCAGAGAAGGTCGTCCCGATATCGACCACCACTAGCCCTGTGACGCACACGGCGGACGTTGCCGTGAACAAAGCGTCAACGATCGAGAGGGAATGATCCGGTGCGGTGGAAATCGGTAATTTCAATAAAATTGTGCCTATCGTAATAATAAACAGAAACCCGGTCACCAGCACGCGTGCCGGAGTCCAGTGCAACGTTCGCTTTCGCCAAGCAGTCATGTGAACGTCTCCTTTTTATAGAACTATATCATGAAGGAACGGCTCCTAATTTCAACTTTACTGGTGTATGTTTTATGAAATGCATTTGTCCGAACCTGAACCAAAACGTTCACTAGTATATCGTTTCCAGCAACGTATGTAAATGACCGTTTTAAATTATTAACATTTTCCTATTTCAAAGGGGTGTTGGCAAGCGGACTCTTTTGTTATAATTGATAATTGTTCTCAATATATTGCGATAAGTTCGGCATTAGTTCGATGTATGTAAATCATTGCCGACTTGAGCATGATACTATTATTTGGTGAAGAAGGGGATGGAAATCCATGGGAAGTTGGTTTTGGTTCGCTTTGGCCTCTGCCGTAATGGCTGCTTTCGTGTCCATTTTCGGAAAAATTGGCTTGCAGCAGGTGGATTCAAACACGGCCACGGCAATCCGTGCCGTCATTATGGCGTTGTTTCTGATCGGCGTCATAGCCGTTCAAGGAAAGCTGACGCAAATCGGCGAAGTGTTGGCGAACCGCAAGGCGCTGCTATTCATCGTGTTAAGCGGTGTGGCGGGAGCGTTGTCGTGGTTGTTCTATTTTTTAGCCATTCAAAAAGGGGACGTGGCGAAGGTCGCTCCCATCGACAAGCTCAGCGTCGTGCTGGCTGTCGGATTTGCATTTCTGTTTCTGGGGGAGAAGCTGTCGATCTGGGGAACGATGGGGGTCGTGCTGATTGCCATAGGCGTCATTCTGACGACGATTGCATAAGCTGGACGGTTCCACCTGCGCAGGCCGAGAGGGTGCCTTATGACACCCACGGCCGACCGTATACTTTCCAATTCACGACGAAGCGGCTAAGCCAATACGTTGCAATATGAAGCACAATGAAGCCGATAAGCAAAGCAGGCTGAATGATGGCGAAAATGATCCAAATGATAAGGAGAATGAAGGGCTGAAGCTTCTGAAATAGTTGTGCTGGCCACCACACTAGGCGAAACCACAGGTGCGTCTTCTGCAGCGCATCCATATATTCTTCCCGCACCTGCTGATCGCCCGGATCAAGGCGAACCGCCTCTCCCATGAATTTGAGGGAATGCTCATGTTCCCCGCGCTGGTCTGCCGCCCATGCCAGCTGCATGAACGTATACGCATGTTCTTCGTTCATCTCAAGCGCTTTGCGCTCAGCTTCTTTAGATTCCGGAACACGTTCCAATTGGGCGAGTACATAGCTGTAAGTGGCATAAGCAATTCCGGCAGGCTCGATGGCAATGCAGCGTTCCAGCGACAGCAGCGCTTGTTCTAGCGCGCCTCTTCGCATTTGGTACTGCGCCAGGAGCAAATGGGGCGTCGGGTCGTCTGGAGCCACGATGGCGAGCTGCCGAGCGGCGGTCTCGAATGCGCTCCATTCCCCGCGGTCGTAATACACCGACATTCTGACCCGCCAGGCATCCGGTTGATAAATATCGCGCTTCAGCGCTTCCGCAGCCCAATGCAGCGCTTTGTCCGGCGCTACCGGCTTGTGGACCATCGCAGCGAGCGACATAACCGTTGGATGCTCCGGATATTGCTGCTGCAGCCGGGCGGTCCCCAGCAGCGCCTCTTTATATCGTTGCCGCTGATACAGCTCATTAATTTGTTGAATCGCCATTTGGAGGTGTTTGATCGTCTCGCGGTCTTCAGACTCTTCCGCCTCTTCTCCCTGCTGTTCCTGGCAAGCCTGATGCTCTTCGACCGCTTCGATCGCTTGTTTCCCGTCTTGCTCTTGCGACATCCTCCGTCACCTCCGTGTTGAAATCATCTATCTTCCATCCTGTTGCCAATGAATATATTTATTCGATAACCAAAAAGGTGTGCTGTTAAATATATCAGTTAGGGAAGTTGACAATATTGTAGATCTCAGCGGCTACCGCCGCAAGTCCCCAGTGGGGCTGTTTGTTAAAATGTGTCTAAATAATGGTATGTGTTACGTTACCATACACCCCATATGAATGTCATCAGATGCATGAACAAATATATATATATGACATATAAAAGAACCGCTATCGGAGAGCAAGCGTCTCTTTAGATAGCGGTGCCAGTTTTTTGCGTTATTCGCTTGCGTCCATTAATAATTAATCCTCAGGCAATTCCTTCGCCCACTCATCCAGCGTCGAATCGTTAGGCAGCAGCCACGTCAACAGGCCGAGAATCGGCAGGAAGCCGCATGCGATCATCACGTTTGTGATGCCCCAGCCGTCGATGAAGTAACCAAGCACGAGTGCGCCAATACCGCCCATACCGAATGCGAAGCCTGTAATGAGCCCCGATACGGTCCCGATATTGCCTGGATGAAGCATCTGAGCATAGACGACCGTCACCGAGAAGCTGGAGAGCAGGATGAACCCGTTCAAGGTCAACAGGACGGCAGCCCAGAATGGAGTGACGAACGGCAGCGCCAGCGCGATCGGCACCGTGCCGACGATGGAGACGAGAATCAGATTGCGTCTGCCGAAGCGGTCGGCAAGCGGACCGCCGAAGAACGTTCCAACCGCACCGGCGGCGAGGAACAGAAAAATATAAATTTGCGCATTATCGAGACTAAGCTTATAGGCATCCATCAGATAGAATGCATAGTAGCTCCCGATAGCAGCCCCGTACCACGAGCGGACAAAGACGAGCACGACCAAAATGATTGTCGCCCAGAGGATGCTTTTGCGCTTCGCAGGGTCCATCGCTCTTGCCTGATGGCGCTTTTTGAACGTGTAGCCGGCATCGAGCATGCTGCGATACCACTTGGCTACATACATCTGCACAGCGATTCCGGCGGCTGCGATAATCGTGAAGCCGAGCGCCCCGATCTGACCGAACGGGATGAACACCCATTTCGTCAGCATCGGCGCCAAGGACTGCCCAGCATTCCCGCCGACTTGGAAGATGGACTGCGCCAGACCTTTGCGCATTCCGGCGGCCATATGGGCAACCCGGCTGCCCTCTGGATGAAAGGCGGCGGAACCGAGGCCGACGAAGATAACGGCAAGCAGCACCATCCAATAATTCGGCGCATAGGCGAGCAGGAGCACACCGGTAAAGGTAAAGCCCATCCCAATCGGCAGGAGGATCGGCGTAGGTCTGCGATCCGCCGCATAGCCGACGACAGGCTGCATGAGCGATGCCGTAAAGTTGATGGCGAATGAAATCCAGCCAATCTGCGTGAAGGACAGGCTCATCGTGTCCTTCAGAATCGGGAATATGGCCGGGATGACGGCTTGAATCGAATCGTTGAACAAGTGTACGAAGCTGATGGCGAGCAGAATGCGGAAGACGGTCGTCTGCTGCGGGCTAGCTTGCGGCCGAAGCGCTGCGGATGCAGGGCCCGTGCCGGCGGCATCTTTGCCGTTCATGGACAAGCTCCTTTCTCTCTGGCGGTAATATGTATGTGATATCATCGACGATACAGGAGTCAGTTCGTGATAGGTACAGCGTGCCTTCCCGTTGCCGCCATGGGATGATAGCGGAAGAAGGAGCGAGCGAATGAAGTAGAGATAGCGCAGCGGGATGCGTGATGACTGACGGTAAAGAGGCTGCTTTCGCAGCACTTCTAGAAGACTGGTGATAAAGTGACGGCAAACTGCAAAAGTGCAGGTTAATGGAGTATTGAGCGCCGTTTACCTTGAACAACCCTTTCGAAATGAATGATGTAACGATAATCGTTTTTAGGAAGGGAAGCAATATATAAAAAAGCCCATATCCAAGCAAAAAACGGGGATTCCCGTCACCGGATAGGGGCCTTTCGAGCGATTTCGCATTAGTGCGAATTGAAAAAGTCACTGTTCAGCACCGAGGAGGTAGCAAGAACTCGAAGCGTATGCTCCCGAAGCGAGTTTTGCTCCGCAAAACTTGTAAGGAGCAGCGGCAGTGCAGGCGAGACTACATGAGCACCGGACTTCAAGAGTGAATTGCAAGATTCGATGTCGAATCACATCTTGGGTTACTTCGTGATCAATAGGGGGTTTTTGAACAACCTCTATTAGAACAGCAGATGCGCAATCAATGTAATAATCGGCAGCGTAATAAGGGTGCGCAGCACAAATATAATTAAAAGATCCTTCAGATTGACCGGTATTTTGGAGCCGAGCAAGAGACCGCCCACCTCTGACATATAAATGAGCTGCGTTACGGACAGCGCCGCGACGACGAAGCGGGTCAGCTCGCTTGTTATATTGGAGGCGAGCACAGTAGGCAAGAACATATCGGCAAAGCCGACGAGAATCGTCTGTGAAGCCGCATCCGCTTCTGGCACACCTAATAGATTCAGGAGCGGAATGAACGGCCAGCCGAGCCATTTGAACAACGGCGTGAACTCGGCAATCGCCACCGCGAGCGTGCCGATAGCCATAACGACCGGGATGACGCCAATCCACAGGTCAATGATGTTTTTGCTTCCGTTCTGCAGGAAGGATCTCGTCCCCTCATGCTGCTTCGCCTTGCCGACCGCTTGATGGAGCGCCCAGCGCCATGGCTTCCACGAAGGAGGTATCACTTCTTCTTCGGCTTGTTGCACTTCGCCGTAATACGTATCCGGCTTGCGTGAGAGCGGCGGGATGCGCGGCATGATGATGGCTGCGACCATACCCGCGAACGTCACTGTGGCGTAGAACGGCAGAAACAGATGCGCCATATTCACGTTGGACAGCACGATAAAGCTGAACGTAATCGAGACGGCCGTAAAGGTCGTTCCAATAACAGCCGCTTCCCGTTTCGTATAATAACCCGACTCATATTGCTTGCTCGTCATCATGACTCCGATCGTGCCATCACCGAGCCAAGAGGCCATACAGTTAATGGATGAACGACCGGGCAAGGTGAATATCGGGCGCATAATTTTCGTCATCAGCGTTCCGAAAAATTCGAGCAACCCGAAATCAACAAGCAGCGGGAGCAGCAGACCCGCCAACAGAAAGACGACGAACAGGCCGGGAATCAAGCTGCTTAGCAGCATTCCGCCCGTATTCTCCGACCCTATCCAGTCAGGACCGATCTGAAAGTATGTCAGCAGCGCAAATATCATTCCCAACGTTCGGGTGACGAACCAGAAGGGGGTAATGTGAAACATGGATTTCCATAATGGAAGCGCAAGCAGGTGCTTCGGCGCGAGCCAGCGGGTGTAAGCCGTCCCGATCCAAGCAAGCACGATGACGATAGTGGCGGCCAGCGGCAGCCATGGCGCTAATGCATGCTGAATTGCTTTGGCCAAAAATGCAATGGGAACCGTTACTTCCCCATTCCATTGCAGGGGCACGACGAAGAGCAAAAGCCCTAGCAAGGAGGGAATGGCAAATCGCAAAATCCCTGTCCAGCCTTCGCCCCGTACGGGAGCGGATGACTGTGGGTCGTTCGTTGGTGTCATGTATATAATCTCCTTCGAGTTGAAAGTATAATTATGCAGACCCCGTATACTTTAATACAAACCTATATAAAAACCAAGGATTTGCGCCATAATCAAAAATGGTAAATATATGAATACACATAGCTGCGAGCGAACGAATCGGAAGAGCGTTCTATAATATTTATCACATTTTTTTCGCTATACATTGTGAATGTTATTATTTTCACAAAATAGACAAATGATAGCGTTTGCGCGAGGTTGTCGTGGCTAAAGAAACGAATATAATAAAAGTATGTTCGGTTGATGCAATGAACAATGTCATACAACGAGCACAGGACGCAATATTTTTTAATTTAGTAAGTGAAGGTATTCACATTCACATGGATTATTATTTATCACCTTTCAATACAATTCTGATTTGAACATAAGGGAGGAACTTACTATGAAAGTTGCAGTCATCGGTTGTACACATGCAGGCACCGCCGCTATCGTCCAAACGGCCAAGCGTTACCCTGAAGCTCAAATTACCGTATATGAACGAAACGACAATATCTCCTTCTTGTCCTGCGGCATTGCCTTATATGTGGGCGGCGTCGTGAAAGACCCGCAAGGACTATTCTATTCTTCGCCGAATCAGCTTGCAGACCTTGGAGTCGTCACGAAGATGCGCCACGATGTGCTTGATGCAGACACAGCCAATAAGACGCTCCGCGTACGCAATCTGGAGACGGGTGAAGAGCTTGAGGATACATTCGATAAGTTGATTATTACGACGGGTTCATGGCCGGTTGTGCCGCCGTTCGAAGGTATCGACCTTGACAATATTATGCTCTGCAAAAATTATAATCATTCCAATGCCATTATTGAAAAAGCTCAGGATGCCCGCCGTGTCGTCGTCATTGGTGCAGGTTATATCGGCATCGAGCTCGTTGAAGCGTTCGAGGAGAACGGTAAAGAAGTGACGCTTATCGACATGAGCGATCGGGTGATGTCGAAATACTTGGATGCTGAATTTACGGCTCCCGTAGAAGAGACATTGCGGGCAAAAGGCGTGCGGCTGGCGCTTGGAGAAACGGTAGCTCGATTTGAAGGAACCGACGGGCGCGTCTCGAAGGTGGTTACCAATCAGGGCGAGTATGAAGCGGAACTCGTCATTCTCTGCATCGGCTTCAAGCCGAGCACGGAGCTGTTCCGCAGCCAGCTTGACATGCTGGATAATGGAGCCATCGTAGTCGATGAATATATGCGCACGAGCCAGCCTGATGTATTTGCCGCAGGGGACTGCTGTGCCGTACAGTACAATCCGACGGGTCAAGCCGCGTACATTCCACTGGCGACGAATGCCGTCCGCATGGGCACGATTGCCGCATGCAACCTGGTGGAGCCGCGTATCCGCTCGCTTGGCACGCAAGGGACGTCTGGGATTAAGATTTATGATCATCACATCGCTTCTACAGGCTTAACGGAGCAAGCGGCACTTGCTGCCGGAATGAATGTGAAAGTGAGCACAATAACAGACAGCTACCGGCCCGAGTTCATGCCGACTCATGAGGAAGTCATGCTCAAAGTGGTGTACGAAGCGGATGGCGAACGCATCGTCGGCGCGCAGCTGGCATCGAAAATCGACTTGACGGCTGCCGTCAATACGCTGTCACTCTGCATTCAGAACAAGATGACGATGGATGAGCTGGCAGTTGTCGACTTCTTCTTCCAGCCTCATTTCAATAAGCCGTGGAACTTCTTGAACACGGTCGGGCTGCAGACGCTGGCACGAGTATAAAGGGCTGTTGTCAGGCGAACCGCAACCTGATTAATGTATATACATCTATACGCAACCGTCAATGTCGCATTCCATGTGATATTGGCGGTTGTTGACTTCTAAGAAGACAATCCCTGATACTTAATAGAGGTTACATATATAACGAAACGCAG
The DNA here is from genome assembly GCF_000283315.1 of Paenibacillus sp. OSY-SE. Classification (NCBI taxonomy): domain Bacteria; kingdom Bacillati; phylum Bacillota; class Bacilli; order Caryophanales; family Paenibacillaceae; genus Paenibacillus; species Paenibacillus sp. OSY-SE. Next base: position 27,860 of record NZ_ALKF01000164.1, read on the forward strand.
GAGGAGGGAACATACTCCTTCATACATACGATAGTCGGGAGTGAGCAAGATGTACGTCGTTGAATTAACCTCTACGAAGCCGATGACAGAAGTGGATGTGCATTTGGATGGGCACCGTTCTTCCTGAACGAACAATATGCGCAAGACAAGTTCATTATTTCCGGAACTATAGATGCAAGCGCCGTCTAATGACGACGCTTTTTCTTTTTATATAAGGTTAATTCTTAGCATTAACGAAAAAGGGTTACAACTCATAGCATCATAGAGTAGTAAACTCATTTTATATCAACTTCATTAAAGCCCAAGCGATCTCGGAAAGTGGTGGTATTATCCCCTCCAAGTTCACTCTTGTTCCTTATGATAGCACAAGGTTTTTTTTTTGAGTGTCTACTTAAAGGGGATAATACCATAATGAAATTTTGGCGGGTTTTTTCAATTGGAGATGAGTAAAGCTACTATAATTCGCCACAATAAAAAGATAGTGTCACAAAATCGCATCTTGAGATTGTTATATAGGTATACGAGAAAGGAGGTGATCTCTTGCAGCCTACCATCCCCGGGGAAGCGGAAGGAAAAAGGAATGCAATTGAAGCGGTTGTAGAGCAGGTCCAAGCAGGAGACACACAGACATACCATGCGATCATTATCCAGTTTGAACGGCAAATGTATACTTACTGCTACTATATTCTGAAGGATCATACGGAGACGGAAGATGCCGTTCAGGAGATCTTTATTCGCGCCTATGAAAATCTTCATCAGTACAGCAGACAAGTATCCTTCTCTGCTTGGCTGTATAAGATAGCCTACCATCATTTGATTAATATAATGAAAAAGCAGAGCCGCTGGCTCAAGCTGATCGAACATTATAAAGAGCAGCAGCCTGCGCTGCAAATCTCACGCCACGAGTCAGTGGTCTATGAGCTTTTGATTTATCTTACAACGGAAGAGCGGCATATTTTACTCCTTAAGGCGGTAGAACAGTACACCTTTGAGGAAATAAGCGAAATTATGGGCCTCAAGCCCGCCACAATACGGAAAAAATATGAACGATTGCGTCGAAAACTGATGGAACGTACAAGCCAAAAAGGAGAGATGGCACATGGGACATTGGCCGAAACAAACGGAATTCGCTGAAATGGATGCAATAGAACAAATGATTCGTGAATCGTCATTACCAAACAAAAGCAGGAGTGATCAAATTATGAATAAAATTGGAGAGAGTGAACTGACAAGAAGATCTTCGAAACGAAAACCAAATATAATGAGAAGAACCGTCTTGGTCGCATCTGTCGCAGCAATACTAGGTGGAGGTGTGATTGGTACGGGATTTGTATCGCCGGCAATGGCTGCAACATTACAAAATATTCCAATGATTGGCGATCTTTTTAAAGGATTAAGCAAAGAAGCTCTGGATACTGCCATTAACCAGGGAATCGTATCTGATCCCAACCTGAGTGTAACCCATGATGGAGTAACGCTGAAGCTAGCCAGTTTGCTCTACGATGGAACCCGTTTATCCTTCGTGTTGGAGCGTGAAGGGGCAGATTTGCCGCCAACTGCTGCTTATTCATATCTATCTGAAGAGGGGTTCAAGGGAGAAATTATCGATCCTGACTTTGAGAAGCAACCGGTTCATCTTAAAGGGTATATTAAAAGACCAACCATTCTTGTTAACGGACAAGAAATTGAATATGACGGAGGCAACTTTGGGGATTATTCTGTAGAGGACAATGTTGCTTATAAAGTTGAACTGACACATGGCTTGAAATTGCCTGACCAATTCGAGCTCACGATTCAGGCGGATGTCACACAGGTGAATGAAACCTTTGAATTCAAAACTCCCGTGAAGATAGAGAATAACTCGCTTGTGTTGAAGCCGGAGGTCTCCAAATCGGACGGACAGTTCAGTTATACCGTCAAGGAACTGGTTAGTTCGCCAGTGTCTACCCGTCTCGTTCTGGACAGTAAGGGCCTGGTTCCAAAATCTCCGGAGCAAACGGGCGATTACAGCGCCAGCATGGTCTATTATGAGCTTGTGGACGACAAAGGAAATGTCCTGCAACCAGATGGGGTCGAGTACTTCTGGAGCGAACCCAAAACAGAATATCACATTGATAAGCTGTATTCCCCTTTTGACGGCAATACGAAATCGATCACGATCAAGCCGTTTACACTTACTGTGAAAACCAAGGATTGGAAGGTTGTCGGCGGCAATGACAAGAATAGAACATATCTGAAAGATCTGGAAGTGACCATTCCTATAAAAAAATAGCAAAAAAATAGAGAGGCTGTTCCAAAAGTCATCAAAGATGACGAGGGGATAGCCCTTTCTTCTTTTTGACATACCGGATAATCATCTTGCGCATGTCGTGAACGTGGCGATTGATCGTCTGGATGACCAGGACCCTTTCTATACCCTTGGCGTAGCGGAATATCGCTTCATTGTCTTCAAGCCGACGAAAGCCGTCGAAGGGCTGCACAGCCGTCTGTTTTCAAATTAATACGGAACAAAACCCGGCGGTCTTCATTCTGCCGGGTTTTGCTTTTTTACTTCGTTATATTAGTTTCGCACACCGTTAACCGGCGTTACGAAAAACAACCAGAACTCGCATTTTTGTGCTGTGTTCCACCAGCGATATTTTCCCTTGTTTTAAAGGGTTCCTTATACGATTATAAAGAAGCAGATTCGCGTTTTTTCATCATTGACAGTCTATCGGAAACCTTCTATGATTAACATCAAACAACATAAATTAACAAGAATCCACAACAATACACAGAAGGAGCTGGCTCGATGTCTTTGTCCTATGAGGAGCGTAAAGTAGACATCCTTGCGACGCTGGACCGAACCGAACGCGTCCAAGTGCAGTCGCTGGCGGATCAACTCCAAGTGTCCACCGAAACGATTCGCCGTGACTTGGATCGGCTCGAGAAAGAGGGCAAGCTCAAGAAGGTATACGGCGGGGCCATCAAGGCTCGTATGGAGGCATGGGAGGCGCCTTTTGTTCAACGTACGCACATGCTTGCCGCAGAGAAGCGGGCTATTGGCCGATATGCTTCGTCCCTGATTGGCCAAGGCGAGACAATTATGGTCGACAACGGAACGACAACGATCGAGCTCATCCGTCATTTGCAGGATCGGCCAGACGTGACGATGATCACCCATTCCATTCCCGTCATGCTGCTGGCGCTTGAACTATTCCGCGGCAAGATAATATTCGCCGGAGGGGAGATCGACGGCCGCTCGCAGACTGCGTCTGGCACGCTCACGGAACAGATGCTGCAGCAGTTCACCGTGCACAAGGCATTCATCTCTGTCGGCGGCGTGTCGCTTGTTGAAGGCACCACCGATTATGAATTGAACGAGGCGAGCCTCTCCCAGCGGATGATGGAACGGGCTGAAGAGGCTATCGTGCTGGCCGATCATACGAAGTTCGGCAAGACGACCTTTGCCCGTATTGCGCCGTTGGAAGAGGTGTCTAGGATCATTACGGACGAAGGCTGTTCTCCGGAATGGATACGGCAAATCAGCGAGCTTGGCGTTCAGGTCATCGTTGCGGCCGAAGATGGCCGCAGCGGGCAGGGTTAATCCTTTGTTACACCGTGATCAAGCGTGCTTCCGGGCCGGATAAGCTTCTTAATGCCCGGGCAGCCGCATAAGCTAGAAACCATGTGAACTTTATAAGGATGATGAATATGATGACGGACATGATAGCCATACACCCCGAAGTATGGCAAATCGATTATTGGGAATTAACGATTCGCGTGATCATTGCGGTAGCGCTCGGCGGCGCGATCGGGCTGGAACGCGAGCTGGGCGAGCATGCGGCCGGTTTCCGCACGCATATTCTCGTCTGTCTCGGCTCGGCATTGATTATGATGCTCTCCAGCTATGGCTTCTCGGCATTCATCTATGAGACGAACGTCCGGATGGACCCGGCACGCCTTGCGGCTCAAGTCATCAGCGGCATCGGCTTCTTGGGAGCAGGCACGATTCTGCGGACCGGGATGACTGTGTCAGGGCTGACGACGGCAGCCTCACTATGGGTAGTAGCCGCCATCGGCCTCGCTGTAGGGGCAGGCTTCTATTACGGCGCCATCTTGACCGCATTCACCGCTTTCTTCAGTCTGTTCATGCTGAATAAGCTCGAGAAAAAGTTCGCGCGCTTCACGAAGTCTTCGCAGACCCGGCATCTTGCCCTCGTCGTGCATGATGCGCCGAGCCATATTGGTACGGTGCTGCAACTCCTTAAGGAGCAGGGGCTAACCGTATGCGACATGGCAGTCGAGCCTCTTGATTCGTGGAATGGAACTGGAGATGGATTGCAGTCGAATACGGATGTCGGCGCATTGGATATGGAATGCGTCTTGCTTCAATTGACATTGAAGTCCCGGGCTTGGCATGTCGAGACCTTGCTCGGGGAGCTGTTATCTTTGCCATGCGTCAAATCCATCAAGCATTTCGCCCTAGAAGACTTGGTGATTGAACGAGGGAAATGGAGCTTGAGCGATCTGTTCGGCGGCGAAAAGCGTCCGGGACGTGACGTGGACACGAAACTATAAAAATAATTATAAACAATTTTAAAAAAAGTTGTAAAAGAGGTTGTTAAACTCAATCGTAGATCACCTTTATATAAGAAGAACCAAACCCCAATTGCCACGCTCGTCTATGTTCAAAAGGTTCAATGTGAACACCTTTAAATAAGAACACCCCGTGCAAGGATCCTTCAATGGTGTCCTCACACGGGGCTTTTTGTCATCATTCGGCGTATTTCTCGGGAAATAACGCTTCCTCGCCATGTTCGCGTCGAAAGAACTCGTTACGCGTCATAACGTTTTGCACGATACACAATGATGCATAATAGGACAGAGGCAACCGCCCAGATGCAAGTAACGCCGATATGGCTCCAAATATTAGTCAAGCTGCCGCCATTCCAGAGGATGTCGCAAGCTGCCGCCATTTGTTCCGTCGGCAAGTAGCCAATAGCGACGTTAACGGCTTCGCTGTTCAGCAAAGCGCCGAACATCGGTCCCATGAGGAAGATGAGCAGGAGCGGCATGCCGAGGAATGACGTTTCCATTGACGTGCGGGACATCAATCCGATTAAGGTGCCGAGCGCCAAATACATGACGATGTTCGGGATGAGCAGGAGTAAGAAAGACACCAGGTTGATGCTCGGTGTATTGGCAATCAAGATGGACAGGATGACTGCACTTACTGTCATAATGGCCGAGATGGCGCTCTTGCCGAGCAGCACTTCTATCGGCTTAGCCGGAGAGAGCATGAGTACGCGCAGCGTATGCTTCTCTTTCTCTTCGGCAACCATCATCGCCTGCACGAAAGCTCCGGTAATGCTCAGGGCCATGTTCATAGGCATTGTGAGGACGGAAGCCCCCACACTCTGTTCGCTGCGGAACAAGAAAGCAAATATGACAGGAATTGCGGCAGTTAACAGCAGCACCGGGTTTTTGGAAGAATCCTTCCACTCCTTTTGAATAATGGCCGAAACACGTTTCATTGCAAGTGTCATTTTAATATGCCCCCTGTTACTTTGATGAAAATATCACTTAAGGTCGGTTCGTTCGAATGAATCGCCACCATTTTGCCGGTCGTCATCCAGTCGTAAATACGGCGTGCGCCTTCGTCATCGCGCTGCACCGAATAGGTGCCCTCGGTAGTCGTTACCGTTATTGTCGAATCCGCATATTTTAAGCGCAGCCTTTGCGGTGTGTCCATTGCAGCGATATGACCTTGATGGAGGAAAGCAACCTGATGACAGAGCGATTCGGCTTCTTCCATATCGTGTGTCGTGAGGAAGATGGTCGTCCCAGCACGGTTTAGAGCTTTCAGCGCATCATGAATATGTCTTGTGTTGGTAGGGTCCAGAGCCGATGTCGGTTCATCCAGGAACAAAATGTCCGGATTATGCAGCAGAGCTCTTGCCAGTGTAACCCGCTGCTTCATACCCTTGGAGAGTGTCTTGACTGTTGTCTGCCGTTCATTAGCGAGATTGACCTGCTCCAATACTTCCTTGGCGCGGCTCGATGGCACATTGTAAAGCTTGCAGAATAGCTCCAGATTGTCTTGAATCGACAGCCGGTCGTACAAGGTGCTGTTATCGGTTAGAATCCCGATTCGCGACAAGTGGCGATGACGTTCGACTTCGTTCATCTTTGCAATGTCAACGCCGAATACGCGGGCCGTTCCGGTAGTTGGAAGCATTTGACCAGACAGAATTTTCACCGTCGTCGTCTTACCGGAGCCGCTCGGCCCGAGAAAGCCGTATATTTCTCCGCGTTGTATTGTAAAGTCGATTTGTCTCAAGGCCTGTTTGTTGCCGAACGCCTTCGTTAAAGCCTGCACTTCAATGATTGGTTCCATGTCACGTTACCTCGCTTTATATAAATGGTTATGATGAGTGTCGTACTCTGTGTCGTCTGCCTGCAAGCTGCGAACGGTAAGCGTTGTTTGCAGCTTGCCTTTTGACATCCTCATCATATCCCGAATGCCCGGGAGACGCCTTATAAAGGCGGCAACTAGCGCACTCTGGAGGGTGAATGGAACACTTCACGGGGTGAGTGGAGCAAGTGGGTTCAACTAATTCCCATGATGGTTTTCATCTCTTCGTACTTATTCTTTGATAACGGCACCGTGCTTTTCTTCTCATCATCCAGCACCAAGCTATAGCTGTTGCGGGACCAAATGATGACTTCGCGCACCCGCTGCAGGTTGACCAGGTAGGAGCGATGACAGCGGAAGAAGCCGAACGGCTTTAGTTTCTTTTCCAATTCCGTCAGAGTCATCGAGCAAGGATACATGCCGGAATGAACGTGCAGCTGTGACGTGCCATCCTGACTCTCGATGAAATTCATTTCAAGCGGGTCGATGAGCACGATTTTGTCTTCCACACGTGCTGGAATTTTATCGAACGAGAGCTGTGGATACCAGCGTTGTCCGGGTGTATCGGCATCGTCCTCCAGCGCCGAATCCGATGAGACCTCGTCAGCGTTGCCCGGATCCTCGTTCCGCGCGGCGGAAGCCTCTGCTGCCTGAGCTGCTGACACTGCTGGATCATAAAGCGTTTCTTCGCTGTCTGGAGCTGATACATCTATGTCGTAGACAGTATTCGGTTCCTCCGGTTCCATAATGGCTGCGTCGTTCTGTTCCTCCGTGCCGTCGGCTTCCTCCTCGATCAATACGGGCTTGAAGCCGGACGGGGTCCAGCGAATGACATCCTCCGTCATCGTTAACGCGCTTTCTAACGATGGTACCGTCATGAAGATGGAGACACCCTCCCCGCACATCGACTGAATCCATTGACGCAGCAAATAGCTGCTCTCCAAGTCCATCTGGAATTCAGGATCTTCAAGGACGATCAGTTCGGGGCGATGAACAGCAGCCCGAGCCAGATGGAATCGCCGCTGCTCCGATACCGAGCATTTGTCGAGCAGAGTATGCTGCTGTTCTTGCAGTCCGACCAGTTGCAGCAGCTGGTCCACCCGCGATTTGTTGAACGAGCCGTACAGCTTCATATAGAAAATGAGCGCTTCTCGCGCAGAAAGCCGCTCATGAATGGCGTCTATTTGCCTTATCCAGCCGATACGGGAAGTTGCGGAGGCAGCGGACAGAGGCTGGCCGCCCCATGTCGCTCGTCCAGCAGAGAGCTTCGATCTGTCCATTAACACATCTATAATTAGCGAGCCGGTTATATGATTGCATTGAACTGCCAGGCATTGGCCGGGCCGTATCGTTAAGCTAAGTGATTCTAATAATGTTGAATTTCCTTTCGTTACGTACAGTTTGTCTAAAATAAGACCGTCCGAATCCGAGGCGGGCTTCAAGGTCATGGAGAACACTCCGTTTCTTTATAATCAAAAATTGTGTAATAAATATCATTTATTATCATAGATCGAGATGATGGAGTTGAGTAGTCTGTTGTCGTGGAAAAGAAGCTTGTAAAAGCAGGGAAAAGAGTAAACGTTCGTGTTTTATCCATATAAAATAAGGTTTGAAACTGAATTCCGCCTGTTTTTAATGTTTAATCACGAACATTAGGCTGATAAACTGTTGACATGTTCGGTAGAGTTCGATACAATATCCATGTCGCCAGCAAAGCGACTGCAAGGAGCGATTGGACTCTTATTTGTTTATCCTGTTCGTATATCCCTGGAGATAAGGTCTGGGGGTCTCTACCAGGAGCCGTAAATTCCTGACTACGATGGGTGTGCTTTTGCATACCTGAACGTAACAGGATTTTTTTTTGCCCGCATCATTGTGGGCCCTGGAACAGAGACGAATCAGACCAAGACAACGCGCATATCGAGGAGGAACCAATGAGCAAATATGATGTAATTGTCGTTGGCGCAGGACCGGCCGGAATTTTTACATGCTATGAACTGACGTTGAAGGCTCCCCATTTGAAAGTGATGCTGGTGGATAAAGGACATGATATTTACCGCCGCAGCTGCCCAATATTGGAGGAGAAGATTCAAATGTGCCCGCCGGCTGCTGGCAAGAAGGAATTTGCGGGCTGCCTTCCGGCGTGCTCTATCACGAACGGGTTCGGTGGTGCCGGAGCTTACAGTGACGGCAAATTTAACGTTACAACCGAGTTCGGGGGATGGATGACCGATTATTTGCCGCCCTCGCACGTGTTGGACTTGATTAAATATGTAGATGGCATCAATTTGGAACATGGTGCGACACCAGAAATTACAGACCCAACGACTGAGACCGTTCGCCGCATTGAGCAGCAAGGTTACGCAGCTGGGCTGAAGCTTCTGCGGGCGCAGGTGCGCCATCTGGGTACCGAGCAGAACTTGGAAATTATGAAATCGATATATGAATATTTGCGCCCGCGCATTGATATGGTGTACAAGGCGGAAGTGGCCGACATCGTCACCGTCAAGCAGGACGGCCGCCATGTGGTGACAGGCATCGAGATGAAGAATGGAGACACCCATGAGGCTGCTCAGGTCGTAATCGTCCCCGGACGTGACGGTTCGGCGTGGCTGACGGAAATCTTGAAGAAGCGCCGCCTGAAGATGTTCAACAACCAAGTGGATGTCGGCGTGCGCGTGGAGACATCCGATGTTGTTATGCGTGAAATTAACGAGCATTTATATGAAGGGAAATTCATATTCAATACGTCCGTCGGGACACAGGTCCGCACCTTTTGCAGTAATCCGTCAGGGCACGTCGTGGTGGAGAATCATAGCGGCATTATGTGTGCAAATGGTCATTCCTTCAAAGACCCGAAGCTCGGCTCCGCCAATACGAACTTCGCGCTGCTCGTCTCGCATAAGTTCACGGAGCCGTTCGACAAGCCGAACGAATACGCGCGCGAGATCTGCAAGCGGGCGAATGATCTGTCCAACGGGGGCGTCATTGTACAGAAATTCGGCGACATTATGCGCGGACGCCGTTCCACGGACAACCGCATCAAGGAAGGCTTCCTTGAGCCGACCTTGAGAGAAGCGGTTCCGGGTGATTTGGGCCTCGTCTTGCCATACAACACGATGAAAAGTTTGGTGGAGATGGTGGAGGCACTGGATAAAGTAACGCCAGGCATCGCTTCGGAACATACGCTGTTCTATGGGGTGGAGGCGAAGTTCTATTCTGCCCGGCCGAAGCTGGACCAGACGTTTGAATCGGAAATCGCGGGGCTATATTGTGGTGGAGACGGTGCGGGAACGACCCGCGGACTGGCGCAAGCCGGGGCGGCAGGCGTTCATATCGCCCGCAGTATTATGGAGAAGCGCGAAGGAACCTTCATCTAATATAGGCAACAAAGTACGTTCAACAGGCTTGCAGGCGTTATACGCTCGCAGGCCTATTCGGTATGGGGAGCACCGTTGCGACTTGTGAATAAAATGGTACATCTTTGAAGCAATCTTTGTGATAAATTGCACAACATCGTCTGAAACACTTCGTTACAATGAACTTGCAACCGGAACTTCTCATGCACATGATGCTCGAAAAAGAGAGGAACGGCTGCAGATTTTCTTGACATGACAGAATCAGGCATATCTGTATTGGTGTACAGGGGGGATTCATATGGCTGGCTATTTAAAGCCGCAGCAGATTGCAGAGGCGACGGTAGAGACCGGTGTTGTGAAAGCGAGAAATCCGCTCTCGGCGATGATTATCCTTGGATTTCTTGCCGGAGCGTTCATTGCGCTCGGGTACTTGCTATATATTCGTGTAACCGCAGATGCGCCTCAAGAATGGGGCAGCATCAACAGCTTAATCGGAGCGTCATTGTTCCCGGTGGGGCTCATTCTCGTTCTGCTTGGAGGCGGGGAACTGCTGACAGGCAACATGATGGCAGTGCCATTGGCACGTATGAAAGGCCGCATTTCTACGGGCGAAATGATGCGCAATCTGATCGTCATTACATTGAGCAACTTTGTAGGAGCGCTGTTCGTTGCGTATTTCTTCGGGCATATCGTCGGTCTGACGGCATCTGGGGTTTACTTGGAAAAGACGGTGGCAGTGGCGGGGCATAAGCTGCACGACAGCTTCCTGCAAGCATTCATATCCGGTATTGGCTGCAACTGGCTTGTTGCGCTGGCAGTCTGGCTATCTTACGGGGCCAAGAGCTTCAGCGGCAAAATTATGGGGATATGGTTCCCGACCATGACATTCGTTGCCATCGGATTTCAGCACGTTGTGGCTAATATGTTCGTCATTCCGGCGGCCATATTCGAAGGCCACTATAGCTGGGGAGACTATTTCGTGAACTTCGTTCCGGTCTGGCTTGGCAATTTGGCTGGCGGCGTCATCTTCGTGGCTGGAGCTTATTATTTGACCTACTTGCGGAACGTTCCCGAGAAAGAAACAGCTGTGAAGACGCAAGCTGTGCCAGCGCAGTCAGGCACTTCCACATCTGCGGGGGCATCGACGGCAGGGGCGAGCATAAGCTAATTCTATTTATATTAAAAAACTGACATATGAACCAAGCCCTTATACGGCTTGGTTTTTTCGGTATCTCGCCTTAGAGTGTCACGTTACCCTTCCCGAAGAAGGTATGCCTGTTCCTTCCCTTGCCTTGCTTCACTCTCCCATTGATTCAGAAAGGCAGCATGCCCTTCCCTTTGAAACGAAAACATGATATCGGGCTTCCGTGCTATGGCCCTTATGTTCATTCTCCCATACAGTCAGGAGGGATAACATCGAGGATAAGGCACATTCCGTTTCGTATCCTGCCATGAACCGACCGCTCATGATGGCAGTTAACTAGAGTGGTCACTGGACGTGTCGCTTTCTGATGGAAGGGGAGAATGGAGCAAAGGGGCGGGTGAAGTGAATCACCGTCAGTTAGAACGCGCACTGTACGACGGAACATTGCGTTCATGATGAAGAGTCAATGCCCTACTATTCGACAGACGGTGCGCGTGTCTGTATATGCCCCGGTTGAGCGAGCTGGGAAATGTGCTAGAATAGGCAGTGGTTCGTGTTAAAAGAATGAACTTTGCAGCAACAGGAAGGTGAGCCATTACTATTCTCTGTCTGTAAATGATCACATATAGTACAATAATACAGTGGCTCGATTAGCTGTGGGCGGCATACTAAGCTGTAACCGTTTCCGCAACGGACGTATTGCTCACGGCGTGCCGCAGGAGGCGCAGCCGTTCCGGCTCGGGCATCGCGCGCAACATGTAGAAAAAGGCTATCAGGATATGAAATGATGACCACTTGGAGGGAACTGGCATGAAACTGAACATGCAAGGCAACATCGACGATTTGACACAAGGGGTGGTTGAACTTCAGCGACTGTTAGGTATTGAACTAGCGGAGGACGGCATTGCTGTGCACGTGGAGCGTGGGGACGGTCCTCTCACAGTCAAGCTTTCACAAGGGCAAGGTGTGATCCGCTATCAAGACAAGATTCACTTCTTCCGTGCGCTTGGGCTCTTTGTAGAGCAGGCGCGTGCGCAGGCGGAATTTAGCATAACGGAACATCCTCAATTTACTTATAACGGAACGATGATCGACGCTTCGCGTAACGCTGTTCCGAATGTGCATATGATGAAAGAAATGATGCGTTCCATGGCTCTGATGGGCTTGAATGGCGTCATGCTCTATACCGAAGATACGTATGAAGTACCAGAACGTCCATATTTTGGTTACATGCGGGGCCGCTATACCGCCGAAGAATTGTACGACATCGATCAGTATGCTGCACAGTTCGGCATCGAGATCGTTCCATGCATACAGACGCTGGGCCATCTGGCGCAAGCGCTGAAGTGGGATTACGCGGATGAATTGCGCGATACGGAGGACGTGCTGCTCGCCGGTTCCGAGGAGACGTATCGATTTATCGAAGATATGATCGTGGCTGTTACGAAGCCGCTTCGTTCCAAGCGCATTCATATCGGCATGGACGAAGCCTTCGGACTTGGCCTCGGACGCTATCTGTTCAAGAATGGCTTCCGCGAGCGGTTTGACATTATGAACGAGCATTTGAACCGTGTCATGGACATTACGCGCAAGCATGGTCTGGAGCCGATGATGTGGAGCGATATGTACTTCCATTTATTGATGAACAATGGAGGACATTATTACGATCTCGATATTGATTTCTCAGCGGAAGTGGTAGAGAAAATTCCGAAGGGCGTACAGTTCGTCTACTGGGATTATTATCACGATGACCAAGGCTTTTATGAGGAATTCATTGAGAAGCATCGCAAATTTGGTTCTGATCCGGTATTTGCGGGCGGCGTCTGGGTATGGGGCAGCATGAGTCCGAACTACGGCAAGACGTGGCAAAATACGAATCCGGCGCTCATGGCTTGCAAGTCGAAGGGGATTAAGGAAGTATTCGCTACGGCTTGGGGCGATAACGGTCAAGAAACGAACCACATGACGATTTTGCTTGGCTTGCAATTGTTCGCGGAGCACGGTTATACGGCAGGCGAAGTGGATGAAGCGAAGATGAAGGAACGCTTCAAGCTGTGTACGGGGCAGGACTTCGACGATTACTGGCAGCTGACGTATCTGGACGAGACGCCGGGTGTAACGAAGAACAACATGCACGGCTCGAACGGCTCCAAGTTCTTGCTGTGGCAGGATACGCTTATCGGCTTGTTCGATAAGCATATTGAAGGCGAGCTGGAGACCGCGCTGCCGGAGCATTATGCGAAGCTGGCGCAACGGCTTGCGGATGCGCGCGGGAAGGCGACCGGAGACCACGTGCGCGTGTTCGACCTGTACGCGAAGCTCGCCGAGACGCTCGCCGCGAAGGCGGCGATCGGTCTGCAAGTGACGCGCGCTTATCAAGGCGGCGGCACAGCGGAGCTGCGCCGTATCGCGGAGGATGTGCTGCCGCGCATTCGCGCGCTTGTCGACACGACTCGCAAGGCGCACCGCAGCGTGTGGATGGCGACGAGCAAGCCGTTCGGCTGGGAAGTGCTCGACATTCGCTACGGCGGCGTGCTTGCCCGCCTGCAATCGGCGGAAGACCGCCTCATCGATTATGTCGAAGGCCGGACTGACCGCCTGGAAGAGCTGGAGGCGGAGCGTTTGCCGTTCTATTCGAACGATCCGGTCGGGGAGCATCGCGTTTCCCATTCGCCGTTTTTCCACCGTATAACGACGGGAGCGGTGTTATCCGCCACTTAATAACTTGATGATTGCACGGGATGAGACTCGATGATATATGTTTCACCGAGTCTCATTTTATTGGAAATGGCAATCTGTGATACTTCTACATACCGAAAGAAGGAATCTCGTCATGTTTATTTACGGATTAATGCTCGTCATTGCTTCTGCCTTTGCACATGCTACATGGAATATGTTCGCGAAGCGCAGCATCCATAAGGAATCCTTTTTGTTTTGTCTGCACGGTTTGGCTGCCATTTTGTTTATGCCGTTCTTTATTCATGATATATACGTGATGGAATGGACTTGGCCAACCGGATTGCTGCTCTTATCTTCTCTATTCCTGCAAGGAATTTATTTATGGCTTGTCTCCAAAGCGTATCAGTATGGCGATCTATCTAAGGTCTATCCGATGATGCGGGGGACAGCAGCCCTTATCGTGCCTATCGTCAGTGTATTTATGTACAGCGAGAGCCTGTCTCTCGTGGGATGGATCGGATGGGGGTTCATCGTCGGCGGATTGTTCGCGTTAAGCGGGATGTTCTCCTCGAAGGAGCCGCGAGACAGACGATGGTGGATCACCTTGGCCGTAACGACTTCCGTCGGGCTGTGTACCGCAGGCTATACGCTTACAGACAAGACGGTCGTGGAATTCTTCAGCCCGCTCGGTCTTATCCAAATTTCTAACTTTGGCGCGCTTCTCTTTCTGGCTCCATCCATCGTCCGAACGAAGCAGCTGCGTCAGGAATGGCGCGTCAATTGGCGCACCATTGTGCTTGGCACCATTTTATCACCAGGCTCGTACCTATTGTTCCTGTATGCAATGACGTTGGCGCCGCTCGCTCATCTGGCTCCGATTCGTGAATTCAGCATTGTCATTGGGACATTGCTTGGCATATTTGTCTTGAAAGAACAGCAGGGGCGGACGAGGATCGTGACGTCGGCTGTCGTAGCGGCCGGTATGGCCTTAATTAGTATTTGGGGATAGGGGAGAAGGGAACGAAATTCAATGCAAAGCATGGCGAAGCTGCTTCTCGGGCAGGTACCGGATCGTTATGGAGGTTTGATGCTGATGCTAGTGTTAGCGGTCACACCGTTGACAGTCCATTCGGATCCGCTTGGAACCTTACTGCTGCCGCTTCCGAGCGCAAGCCGTGGGCGGGTGCATATCCGCTCGAGCCGGGTGGAGACGGCTTCACTGTGCTTGCCTGGGTGCGCGCCGAGCCGGGCAGCCAGGCGGCGGTTACTGCGGATTTGGTATGGGACCAGGCGACGTAGGCCGCCTAGAGCACAAGCTGGGATAGAATGAAGCCTATAACAACCGCGACCGAGGTCGCGACGAGCCCAGGCAGCATAAAGCTATGATTGAATAAAAAGCGCCCGATTCGTGTCGTTCCCGTTCGATCGAAATGAATGGCCGCAATGACCGTCGGATAGTTCGGGATGAAGAAATAACCGTTCACCGCCGGAAACATCGCTATGAGCGCAGGGGCAGGCAAACCTAAAGCGATGCCGAGCGGCATTAAGCCGCGCACCGTTGCCGCCTGACTGTTCAGTAGAATGGACATGGCGAACAAGGCGAAGGCGAACAGCCATGGAGCCGCAGTGACGGCATCATGGATCGATCCTTGCAGCACGTCCATATTCCCTTTAAAGAACGTATCGCCCATCCATGCAATACCGAATATGCTGATAACAGCCTGCATGCCAGCGACGAACACACCGCCTTTCACTACACTGCCGGCTGGTATGCGGGTGATGAGCAGAATGACGGCAGACGTAGAGAGCATGACCATTTCGACGACTTGGGGCATGCCCAGCGTATGCATGAGTCCTTCCGCATCTGTCCAAGCAGGACGCAGGGACGGAACGGAACCGAATAGGACGACGAGGACGACGCCCAGCAAGAACAGCACGACCGAAGCAACTGCTCCTCGGCCCAACCCGGGATTTGCACTGGACACTTCTTGCCCGCCAGCATCATGCCCGTCACGAACGCCAATTGGCGGCACGCTTCCTTCTGTGACGCGACGGCGAAATTCCTCGTCCTCAGCGAGAGGCTTGCCGTACCGGGTCATAATTAATGCGGCAACTAAGCAGCCAATGAACGTTGCGGGAATGCTCACCAGCAATATATCAAATAGATGGTATCCTTGATCGGACAGGAGCGATAGCAGAGCGACGGTCGCTGCCGAGATCGGACTTGCGGTAATGGCTTGCTGGGAGGCGATGACCGCGATGGACATTGGCCGTTCCGGCCGCACTCCCGATTGGCGGGATACCTCGGCAATGACCGGCATAACGGAGTATGCCACATGTCCGGTTCCGGCGCAGATCGTGAACAAGTACGTGACGAGCGGCGCCATGAACGTGATGTGCTGCGGATTGCGCCGCAGCGCCCGTTCGGCAAGGCGCACGAGCACGTCCATCCCTCCGGCCGCTTGCATAGTAGAGGCTGCCGTGATGACGGCAGCAATCATCAGCATCACGTCAATGGGTGGAGCGGTCGGTTCCAACCCGAAGCCGAAGGTGAGTATAGAGAGACCAAGTCCTCCCATGACACCCAGGCCAATTCCACCGAGTCTGGATCCGACGTATAAGGCAATGATGACAATAAATAGCTGTAACCAGAACATGGATAACATCCTTCCAACATCTTCATATTGTGCAAAAAGACAGAAGTGCCCGCTATCGCTGGCAGCCTGCATGGAGCAGGAGATGCCGCGATAGCGGGCGCTTTGATTGTTGATGCAACACGGATTGTGCAGGTTCAAAAGGGTGACTTTTTGAACAACCTTTAATTAACAATCTTATATTTATCGTTCGTCAATTCGAAAATTTTCTTGATGCCGGAGGTGCAGTACACGTCATGCTCCGTCGTAATAAAAATCGCTTCCACATCGGGATCGGATTCGACGAATTTCATTCCTTCCTCCAAGCCGAGGGCAAAGGTGGAGGTGGAGAGCGCATCCGCGTCCGTCGAGCTAGTCGTAACAATCGTCACACTACTCAAATGATTCTCGATAGGATAGCCAGTATCGGGATCAAGAATGTGATGATAGTGTTTCCCGTTCTCGACAAAATAACGCTCGTATACGCCAGAAGTGACGATTGTCTTGTCCTTCACCTTCATTTTGCCGATTTGATTGCCTCGGGTAGTGTCCGGGTCCTGCACGCCGATGGTCCAATCGGTGCCCCCAGGCTTCTCACCGACGGCGTAGATGTTGCCCCCCAAGTCGACAATCGCGCTTGGAAAGCCAGATTCGCGCAAATAGTCGGCAATACGGTCGGCTGCATATCCTTTGCCGATACTGCCCATATCCAGTTCCATTCCTGCTCGGTTCAGCTTGATTTCACGTTTGTCCGCATTGAGCGTCACATCTTGATAGCCGACCAGTTGCAGCTTTTCCTTCAATACGTTTGGATCCGGTACTTTGGCATTCTCGTGTCCAATGTTCCATAAATCCACTATCGGGCCGACCGTCGGATCGAAGCGGCCCTTCGTCCGTTCGGCATAATCGATAGACTTCGCCACTACGTCGAACGTTTCTTGCGATACTTGAACCGCCTCTTTGCCGGCAGCGCTGCGTATTTTAGCAAGCTCGCTCGTGTCTTTCGTTCGGTTCATGCTTGCGTCGATTTCATTTAGTATGGATTCAATATCTTTGAATTGTTTGTCTCCGGCACGCTCATCATATATCTTGACGGTAACGATGGTATCGAAGATGAAGTACGACTGTTGTTTAATGGAAGATTTGCTGCCAGCCGTACCGGATTCCGTCTTGGAGCCGGAAGCGCTGTTGTCTTTGCCGCCATTTCCGCATCCGCTAACAATGAGAGCGAAGGCAGCAAGCAGAAGGAGCGCGCTGCGCAGCAAACTGCGTGAACGATGTGTCATAGGCCATTCCTCCAACATTTTTAAGCTTAAAGTGGTCTTATGCAAGCATCTTATTATAGCAGTTCCCATAAAAGTTGCAAATCAAGCACATCATACATGGAGCGAAGAAAGCTCTTTTTATATCCTTTGTTCACGGTTCCGCCAAGTAACGAACATTGAACCTTCCTTCACGAAGAGGTATAATGACATATAGTTTCAAAATTAAAATGAATCCCGAGGAGTCAACAAACATGAAACGTGGAGACCTGATCCTCATCGGTGTAATTGTCATCGCGGCGCTGGCGTTTATCGTGCCGAAGTGGCTGTTTCAGAACGAAAGTGAAAATTTGCACAATTCAAAGGTGGTCGCCCATATATCCGTAGATGGCGAGCCCTATAAAAAAGTGGAATTGACACAGGAAGAGCAAATTATTAAAGTGGACACCGATCACGGCTTCAACATCCTGAAAGTTCACGATTACGGCATTGAAATGTTCGATGCTGATTGCCCGGACAAAGTATGTCTATCCTTCGGCTTCGTATCGCGACCGAACGATACGATTGTATGTCTGCCCCATCGCGTGCTCGTGGAGCTGTTCAGCGAAGGAGATGGCGGTGAGGAGAGTGACATCGATGCCGTCGTTCAATAAATCGGGGGGCTCACGCCTGCCGAACCAATCGGAAGCGTTGAAGAAAGCGGTCATTATAGCTATCTTCAGCGCTGTTGCTGTCGTGCTCGGATTCGTTGAAGCGATGCTCCCGGTACAGACGATTCTCCCTATTCCCGGAGCGAAGCTGGGGCTTGCCAACGTGATGATTTTGGCATGCTTGTACTTTTTGAACGGACGCGATGCGCTAATGCTCGTCGTTCTGAAGACGCTCCTCATGACATTAATGCTCGGCACATTCTCCGCTTTCTTATTCAGCTTTCTGGGATCGCTGTTCAGCTTTATCGTCATGTATGCCATCCTGAAGATAGGCCGCGACAGCGTGAGCTTAATCGGTATCAGCGTTGTCGGCGGGGCTGCCCACAATGCAGGTCAATTGACGGCGGCGTATATCGTCTTCGGTACGGCTAATATATTTTACTATTTGCCTGCTTTGCTCATTACCGGGGTCGTTACGGGGATTTTTATCGGCATTGCCGTAAAATACATCGTTGCCGCGCTGGAGAAGCTGCCGCTGTTCGACACTTGGACTCCTCAAGTCGACGCATCCGCAGCAGACGGCAAGCGCAGAACGCTCTCCGTGGAGCAGGAGCCAGTTCAGGCAGCGCAGTCGCATCAGGCTGTACCCGCACCTGCGCATGCGCAGCAATCTGCGTCCCATCCGTCTCTGGAATCGTCGGCCGCGCACGATTTAAATCCGGGCGATGCCATCGTAATGAAGGACGTGCATTTTCAATACGGAGGCAAGCAGAAATTGTTCTCGGGCATATCGCTGCATATACCGCATGGACAATGGGTATCCATCGTCGGTCCGAATGGTTCGGGCAAATCGACGCTCATTAAGCTGTTGAACGGTTTGTTTATGCCGCATGCTGGGCATATTTATGTGAATGGGCTGCACCTTGATGATAGCAGCGTAGGTGAGATTCGCCGACGCGTCGGTTTTTTGTTCCAAAATCCGGATAATCAATTTTTTGCAACGACAGTGAAGGACGATATTGCATTCGGCATGGAGAACCGCTGCGTCTCCCGGGAAGAGATGGAGCGGCAGATTGCAGAGGTTGCCGCTGAGTTCCGTGTTGACCAATGGCTGGAACGCCATCCGGCAGAGCTGTCTGGCGGTCAGAAGCAGCGGGTGGCCATTGCAGGAATTATGGTGCTGCGGCCCGATATTATTATTTTCGACGAAGCTACCTCGATGCTCGACGAACGTTCCAAGCGGGAGCTGACGGCGCAATTGCAGCAGATGCATGCGTCGAACCGTTACACCATTATTTCTGTCACACACGATGCGGAGGAAATTCTAGCTTCGGACCGTGCCATTGTGTTGAAAGAGGGACAGATTGCGGCCGATATGCGGCCTTCCGAATTGTTCCATAAAGAAGAACTAATGCGGGAATGCCGCCTGCAGCCTCCGTTTACGTTGGCATTGTCTCAAGCGCTGCAAGCGCGCGGCATCGGCGTGGCGGATACGAATGATGAAAGAGAGCTGGTGAATTCGATATGGCCATTGTGCGAGCAGAACGGTTAACGTTTCACTACCCTAGACAAGGGACATCTGCGCCTCTGGCGCTGAACGGACTGGATCTGACGCTGGAAGCGGGGCAATTCATTGCCGTGCTCGGTTCGACTGGCTCCGGCAAGTCTACGCTTTTGCAGCATTTTAACGGTATATTGCAGCCCGTCTCTGGCTCGCTGCAAATACTTGAATATACGTTTGTCGGCGGGGAGAAACAGAAGGGCCTAAAATCGCTGCGGCAGCGAGTCGGACTCGTATTTCAATTTCCCGAGCATCAATTGTTTGAAGAGACGGTGGAGCGCGATCTGAAGTTCGGTCCGCTCCAATTCGGGCAGAGTGAGGAGGAGGCTGCCGCTTCGGCCCGCAAGGCGCTGAGGCAAGTCGGCTTGGATGACGCGCTTCTGCAAGCGAGTCCCTTCGAACTGAGCGGCGGGCAAATTCGCAAAGTAGCGATTGCCACCGTGTTGTCTTCCAACCCGGAAGTGGTCGTATTGGATGAGCCGACGGCTACGTTGGATCCGGTGAGCCGGACGGAGCTGATTCAGCTGCTTCACCGCTTATGCAGGGAAGAGGGCAAGACGATCGTCATGGTTACGCATCGTCTGGATGAGGTGTTTGCTTATGCGGATACGTTCGTGCTGATGAAGGAAGGGACGGTGACGTTCCAAGGCACGCGATCTGAATTGATGAGTCAGCCGGAACAGCTGGAAGCGGCGGGCATCGTCATTCCGAGCACGCTGCGCTTTGCCGCTCTCGTAATGGAGAGGACAGGCGCTGCGTGGGAAGAACTGCCGTACGACACCGAGGCGTGGGCGGACTGGATTGCAGCCCGGCTCAAAGACATCCAGAATGACTATGATGGCGAGAACGGGAAGGAGGATCAGCTATGCAAGCCAAAATGATGATCGGCCGCTATGTCGCTGCCGACTCCTGGATTCATCGGCTCGATCCGCGTGCGAAGCTCATTGCGATGGTAATCTATCTGGTTACAGTTATTTTAGCCGAGCAATTCACGGAACTTGCCGCACTAACCGTATTCGCGCTCCTCATTATGATGAGCTCGCGCATTTCGCTGTACCGCTATTTTCGCGCGTCACGACCGCTATGGTTCATTATGGCCTTTATGTTTATTTTCTACATGCTGTTCGATAAGAGCGGAAATTCACTTGTGAATGTAGCTGGACTGAACATTACGACCGGCGGGGTCACCTATGGCGCGTATGCGGTATGGCGTATGGCGCTGCTCGTTACTTTTACAGCAATATTGACATTCACGACGACTCCGGTAGATTTGAATCTCGGATTGGAACGCGTATTCAAGCCTATCAAATACGCAGGCGGGTCGCCGCAGCAATGGTCGATGATGATCGGCATCTCGTTACGCTTCATTCCTACCATTTTTGAAGAGGCGGACAAGGTGATGAAGGCACAGGCGTCTCGCGGGGCAGATGCTCAAGATCTATCCTTTACCCAAAAAGGAAAAATGGTCATGACGCTCATGGTGCCGGTCATTGTGAGTGCGTTTCGGCGTGCAGAGGAGCTCGTGCAAGCGATGGAGGCGCGGGGCTATGTTTTGAACGCTCCCCGTACTTCACTTAGGAAGCTAGCGTGGAGTGGAGCGGATCATGCATTTATGGCTTTGTTTATCGCGATGCTGCTGCTTGTAATGTGGTGGTAAGAGCCTAAAACGTGAATTTTTTTCAACAATAGTGTTTGGAACAGCACATTTTTGGTCATAAATTGTGAAAATAATCACAAGTTTAGTTTAAAATATGATATAATTTTTGTGAGGAAATTGCTGCTGCATGCTGCAAAATAAACACAATATAAGCTTGGGGGAGAGCGACTGTGGCTAGATATTTTAACGGAAAAGAAATTGAACTGTTGGCTCCGGCCGGAACATTTGATATTTTCAAAGCGGTCATTGATTCGAATTGCGACGCGGTATACTTCGGGGGACCGAGCCTCAATATGAGAATGATGCGCAAAGGCTATAACTTATCGTACGACGAAGTACGTGAAGCAATTAACATGACGCATGAACGCGGCAAACGCGCGTACGTGACCGTGAACAACCTGATGAACGAAGAGGACCTGGACGAAGCAAAGCGCTATTTGTCGTTTTTGAACGATATTGGTCCGGACGCGATCATTGCACAAGATTTAGCCGTATTCCCACTCATCCAAGATATGAAATTAACGAATGTGCCTATCCATTCCTCCGTCATGATGAACGTTCACAATCTGGATATGATTGAAGCGCTCAAGCAAATGGGCGTCACGCGGGTCGTCGCTTCGCGCGAGATGGATCTGCATACAGCCGAGCTGCTGCATGCGAAGACGGGCATGGAGTTTGAATATTTTGTGCATGGCGATATGTGTACGGTGCATGGGGCGAACTGCTTGTACAGCTCGATGCTGTACGGCAACAGCGCCAACCGCGGCCGCTGCATGAAGCCATGCCGCTGGGACTACCGCGTGAAGAAGGACGGCAACGTATATCCGACCGAATATCCGCTGGCGGCGAAAGATATGTACATGTATGAGCATATTCCTGAACTGATTAAGTCAGGCATTACCTCCTTTAAGCTCGAAGGACGGATGCGCGATCAGGAATTTCTGCTTATGATTACTAACAGCTATGGCGACGCAATTGACCGGTATATTGCCGACCCAATCGGTTATGACCGCATGGAGAACAGTGAGACGCTGCACGAGAATCGTAAGCGTGATTTCTCGACTGCCTATGCGTTCGGCAAGCCGGGAATTGATTATATTAACACCCGTTATGAGGGTACAGGCAAGTTCTACAGCACAGGGAAAGTATTCAGCACGCCTACGGCGGAGCGCGAAGTGAAGCTGGAACGGTTGGAGCAGGTGCGTGACACCATTGCGGAAAGCCGCAAGCCTGAGACAGCGGATGTGCGTCCTCAGCTGTCCGTACACGTCAACAATTTGGAACAAGCGAAGGCAGCTGTGGAAGAGGGAGTCGATACGGTATATGTAACCGGTGATGTATTCCAGCCAGATCGGCCGTTTACCCGGAATGACCTCGAAGCGTTGACCTCGATGAAGGGCGCTTCGCAGATCATTCTCGGCATGCCGCGGATGATGAACGAAATGCATATGGAACAATACAATCACTTGCTGCGCAATGGCAGCTATGGTCTGGATGGATTGCTCGTGACCAATATCGGCGCGATGCACAAATTCCGCGACTTGGGACTGCCGATGATTGGCGATTTTAACTTGAACGTCTTCAATCATATGTCGGCAGAGCTCTATCACAACCATTTCGGCATGGAGCGGGTGCATTCTTCGCTGGAGCTTCCATTGGACGATTTCTCGAACCTGCTCAAGCAATCGAAGGTGCCGGTAGAAGTTATCGTGCATGGCTCGCCGATCGTGATGTATTTGGAGCTTGATTTGTACGAGAACGCGGAAGTGATGGACCCGATTATGCAGGAAGACAACAAGCATGTCGACAATCAGTACCTTGTGCTGCTGACGGATAAAGGGGAAAATCCAGTCTACCGCGATTGGAACGGCCGCAATCACTTGGCTCTGGCGAAGGAGCTGTGCTATATGCCGTTCCTGAAGGAACTGCATGAAGCAGGCGTGAACCATTTCCGGATTGAAGGCAAGACATACACGACCGAACAGCTGCGTGACATCATTCGGATGTACCGGACCGCTATTCAAGACTTGTCGCACTGCGGAGAACTGTACCGTGAGATGAAGCCGGTATATGCCGGTTATACGCTCGGATCGCTGCAGTTCGGACAAGCGCTGGCCTTGGAACCAGCCGGAGTATAAACGAAGGAAGGGGTGGATGAAAGGTGATAGACACTGGAAAAGATAAAGAGAACGGTTATATCGGACCGGAGGGCGTCATCGCAAAGCGGAAGCAATATTTCTTCCCGTGTACGCATCATTTTTATAGCAATCCGCCGCAAATCGTGCGCGGTTCCATGCAATATTTGTTCGACGATACGGGAAAACAGTACGTGGACTTTTTTGCCGGCGTATCGGTTGTAGCTTGCGGGCACTGCAATCCCCGCATTACGGATGCGACAATCAAGCAGCTGCAGTCGTTGCAGCATACGACTACCATCTATTTGACCCAACCGATGGCAGACTTGGCGGAACGGCTCGCGAACGGGATTCTGCCTGGAAATCTGAAGCGGACCTTCTTCTGCAACAGCGGCTCAGAAGCGAATGAGGGCGCGATGCTGCTGGCCAGATTGCATACGAAGCGCCGTGACTTCATCGCCTTGGAGCAAGGCTTGCATGGACGCACCTTCTTGACGATGGGCGTGACGGGCATTCCGATGTGGCGTTCCGACGATCACCTTGATCAGGGCGTAACCTTCATCCCGCGTCCGTATGATCCGACGACCGATGACGAGACGGCTGCGCGCCGTTCGATTGAGGCGTTGAAGCGAGTGCTCGCAGAGAAGGGAGATACGATTGCAGCCATGATCGTAGAGCCGATTCAAGGGAACGGCGGCATGATCGCGCCTCCGGATTGGTACTTCCGCGAAGTGAAGGCATTGCTGGAGCAATATGGCGTCCTCCTCATCGCCGACGAGATTCAGACCGGGTTCGGCCGTACGGGAAGCATGTTCGCCATGAGCCATTACGGCGTCGTGCCGGACATCATGTCCATGGCGAAAGCGCTCGGCAACGGAATACCCATCGGTGCCTTCGCTACGACCGATGAGATCGCGGCCAGCTTCAACCGCGCATCTGCATCGACGTTCGGGGGCAATCCAGTATCGTCAGTGACTGCGCTCGCCGTATTGGACTATATTGAGCAGGAAGGCTTGGTGGAACGAGCAGAGCGTCAGGGCGGCTTATTGAAGATGGGACTGCAAGAGCTCCAAGCGAAGCACAGAATGATCGCCGACGTGCGCGGCAAGGGCATGATGCTTGGTGCCGAGCTGCGCGGTGCAGATGATGGTGAGAGCGCGGCATTGACGGACCGCGTGCTTGAAGCGATGAAGGATCGGGGCTTCATTATCGGGAAGAATGGTGTGGGCCGCAACGTGCTCGCATTTCAGCCGCCGATCGTCATGACGGAAGAAAATATCAAGTCGATGCTGACCGAGCTGGATGACGTGCTGGCTGGCATTTAGGCCGGCGTTCAGCCGTAAGTCATGCGGGCGTCGCAGGCATCAGGTTTAAGCGGATACGGGCGTTCCTCATCAGGCTCGTCTATTCCGTTTTGACTTTAATAGTTGGGAGACAATGCCGGAACGTCCCGTAATGGAGGAGCAACTCATGGAAATGATTCAGAAAGTATTCCGGAAGACGCGCATGTTCGGCGAACTTGTCATGTTCTCGCATACGCTGTTTTCGCTGCCGTTTGCCGTCATCTCCATGGTCTGGGCGGCAGGCGGCATACCTTCGGCGCATGTGATGCTGTGGTCGCTGATCGCGCTTATAGGAGCTCGGAATGGAGCGAACGCCTTTAATAGACTCGTGGATCGGCGCTTCGACGAAGCGAACCCGCGCACCGCGCACCGCCATATGCCGCGCAAGCTGCTGCGGGAACGCGAAGTGACGCTGTTCGTCATCATTAATTTCGCTATCTTCATCTTAGCGGCAGGCATGCTCAATTCGCTCTGTCTCTGGCTGTCGCCAGTAGCGATTGTGCTCATCTGCTCGTACTCGTACACGAAGCGGTTTACATGGCTATGCCACCTGTACTTGGGCTTTACGATTGCTTCCGCGCCAGTCGGCGCCTGGTTCGCGGTAACGGGGCAGTTCGCCGTTACGCCGTTCATTCTGGGAACCATCGTCATGCTCTGGATCGCGGGCTTCGATATTATCTATGCTACGCAGGACATTGAATTCGACCGCAAGACGGGGTTGTGGTCGGTGCCGAGCATATTCGGGTACGAAGATTCTCTCTTCATCGCCCGCTCGCTGCATACGATTATGATTGTGCTGCTGCTCGCTCTGTTCTTCATACAAGGCTTAGGCTGGTTGTACTTGGCAGGCATCGGAGCTGCCGTCGTGCTGCTCGCGATTGAGCACAACATCATCAAGCCATCGAGCCGCCAACGAATGAATGTAGCGTCGTATAACCTGAACCAAGTCATTAGCATGGTCATCCTGTTCTGTACGATGGCCGATTATTTTCTGCGATAACATAAGCAAGGGGAGGTCATGCTCCGATATCCCGGCATGGCTTCCCTTTTTCATGTCAATGAACATCATGTTAATGAACACTTCAATTTCATTTTTGCAGTTTTTCAGGCTCTTATTAGAAAAAATGGTGAAAACGAATGTACATTTGCAGTTCGTTGGTTATGTCGTATGACATAACTGATAAAATAGAGAGTTACATTAACCTTTATACGCCCAGCGCTAGTATGTTCAGTATTTTCGAAGCCGCACCCTCTATATAAAATTGAACTACATTGTTTCCCGCGGTCGTAGTAAGCTCCATTGGAAAATGTACAGCGAAATGTACGGATAAGGCCATTAAAAGTCATGGGGACTGTATTTTGTACAGTGGATCTGGCGAAGAGGGGGACGGATGAACAGAGATATTTTCACACAGGCTCCAGCGAAAATAAATCATTTAAACAACAACAACCCGCCTCCTGACAAGCGAAGGGGCGGGTTGTCGCTACTTCATGTTGGAATCGCCTTTGGCGTCCTCTTGCTCTAGTGCATAATCAAGGTCATCGATATCATATATCGGAATTGGAATTTCATTCTCGATTAGACGGCCGACAAACTCGAATTGATCCGTGAGCAGGGGAGCTTGTTCGCGTAATGCAGTAAGAATAAGTTCAGTCTCCACTGGATCGAACAGCTCTCCATAGCGGGCATTGTCCATGGCATTCACGATGATGCAGGAGACGTTTTCTTGCAGAAGCAGCGGTGGGCTTTGACGCCAAGGCACCGTCAAGGCACGTTCGATTTTCTTTTTATTCAGCTCACTCTCGAAAAAAGTAATGAGCTGCTCAATCTGCTGCTTGGCATGTACGTCATCTTCAGGATCGGGCATCACCTGATCGCCTTCTAAACGCATCTCATACAATTCCATAATGGTCGTGTAAGGAATGATATACTCCACCGGGCGCTTGGGAGTAAATAATTGACCGTATACCGCTAACATCACGGCTTCGATTACAAATCGTCGAGGCTTCATTGTCGATCCCCCTTTGTCTAAGATGTGATAGCTTGACAAGCAAACTGCACATTAACATAATACCACCTTGCCCTAACGCGCAAAAGAGTAAACGGTACAATTTGTAAATGAAGATAACAATAAAGCCGAAGCCCTTCACAAAAAGGGTTCGGCTTTCCACTCATGATATCGTTAGTAAGTTCGTTCTTCGAAGTAGTTCCACAGCGTTCTTAAATCCTCATGAGCGTTGAAATCCGAGAGCTGATCAATGATGCCCCATGCCCGTTGCATAAAGTCATGGCTCATCAACAGCGCTTGGTCCAATGCGCCGCTGGCGCGAATGAATTCAATAGCCTCGTCGAACGCCGCATCAGGTGAAGTCGAACGCAGCTCGCGCAGCCTGCTCGCTACAGCCTCGTCCTTCATTGCTAATATGACAGGCAGTGTTGCATGGCCGTTGCGAAGGTCCGCACCGGCTGGTTTGCCCAATTGTTCCGCAGACTTGGTAAAGTCCATAATATCGTCGCGAACTTGAAACGCCATGCCAAGATGGTCGCCGAAGGCATAGAGCAGCTCCGATACCCTGTCGTCGGCATCGGAGGCTTTCGCCCCGACCTGCAAGCATGTAGCCATTAGGAGCGCGGTCTTGTTGCGCGTCTTCTCCCAGTATTCATCAAGCGACAGCTCGAAATTGTAGCGATGATGCATCTGCTGGTATTCGCCAATGCATAGCTGGGTCGTCGTCACGGACGCTACATCCTGAATGTAACGTTCGGGCTCTTGGACGTTGGAAGTCATCAGCTCGATGACACGGCTCATCATGTAATTGCCGATATGCACCGCTTTATATATGCCCGTCTTGCGGTGCAGGGCCGGTTGGCCACGCCGCATATCCGCCTGGTCCAAAATATCGTCATGAACGAGCGAGGCCGCATGGATAAGCTCGACGACAGCTGCAAGACGGTATGCGTCGTCGGATTCCGGCTCAGTGCCGAATCGGCTGCCTACGATCGTCATCATCGGACGAAGGCGCTTGCCGCCTGCACGGATGAGTTCCAAGACGCTTTGAGCGACAATGGATCGGGAGGATACATCCGGATCGTGCAGAACGATGCGCTCTAAATCGCGATTAATGCGCTGCAGCGGGATATTCAACTGCTCGTGAAGCGAATCGTTATATGACTTCATAAGCCACCTGCTTGTAATGCTTCGCTAGAAACCGGCATATGCGCTGGTGCAGAAGCATATCCGTCGTGTTGCCTTCCGCGCGCCGAATCTGAATGCGCTTGTTCGTTGTGGCCAAGTCGATGACGAGCTTCATCTGTCCGTGGCGAACGGCGAATTGGTAATACATGCTCATCAAAAAGTCGCCGTCCAATACGGTTTTACCCGCAAGTTGTTCCTCGGCAGGAACATGCTGATGGGTGCGCATGGCTTGACGAAGCAGCCAATAGCAGCCGAGCAGCGCCCGCCGCTCATCTGGCTCCATATCGTAGGCATGCAGCGCGCTCGCCATATCCAACAAAAAATGTTCATCGCTTCCGACCGTCAATCGGATGCCTGCTTCAGGCGGCATCTCTTGCGTCAGGAGCCGACCTGTTTCCATTATGAGTTGCCGATTCATGGGAACCCCCCGCTTCCCTCAGAAATAAGGAAAGTAATGTGACACATGGTACACATTACTTTTCCTATATGCAATAAAGACTATTCTTATTTACGTATTAATCCGTATAAAGGTACCAACGTTTCACGAACGGTATCTTCTTCCAGATTCGTTTCAGGCGAGGGTACAGATAGTAATCCGCACCGAACGTGCTGCCGGAACCGCCGATAAGCGCGATGCCGCCGAAGAAGTACCAGAACATTTCATAAGGAGCCATACCGGACGTGTAAATCATGACGCCCATTGCACATGTTGCTATCGAAGCGATAGCTGTGAACAAGCCCAAGATGAGCATAATGCCGAAGATGACTTCAGCCGCAACCATGCAGCCTTGGAAAATGTAAGCCATCGTCGTATAGCCGCCGTCATTCGTGTAGAACATTAAATCCATCGACCAATCCACAATGCCCTTAATGAAGTTAGGCACTGGAATCGCTTTGATGGCCGAGCTTGCGCCTTCTACGGCCGATGCCGCCGTTTGAGCATCTACGGTTGAATGCACCGCATCCACCGCTTGCGAAGCAGCCGTTACGCCGTCCATCGCCTTAGGCGGGATCAAGAACATCTGGGAAGGATCCTTCAGCAATTTTGCGCCTTTTTCCCAGCCTTGCATCAGCCACATGACACCGATATAAATCCGCAGCGGAACGAGCCAGAAATTCGGCGAACGTTTCGAGAAGTGACCGCCGACGAAGCTTCTGCGGTTTCTAACATGGAAGAATTCGTGCATCATGTAAGACCAAATCTTATGGAATCCGAGTACTTGCAAGAAGTACACAATATTGATCATATGTTTGAAGAACATCGCCATGAAGCCTGAGAAGTGGAACATTTTCTTCGGCGTGCCCACGGCAGCTACCCCATAACGGCCACCGATACACACCATCGTACCGTGGAACGTAGGCTTGTAGGATTTCTTCGTTCCGCCCTTGATGTCACAAGTGATATTGTGGGCGATGAGACCCGCGGAATGCTCTGCGTTCTCGACCATTTGCGGAACGGGACGCTCTTCGCCTTCCGGAATATAGAAGATGTTGTCGCCGACAACATACACATTTTCATGGTCAACGGACTGCAGCTTGTCGTTCGTCAAAATACGTTTGCGCCCTTGCTGCTGTACGTCGAGGTTGCCGACGAGGTCGGAACCTTCGACACCGGCCGTCCAAATGACGGTGCTCGATTTGATCTCGTTGTTCTCACCGAGAACGACGGAATTCGGCGTAACACCGGAAATTTTAGCCCCGGTTACAATTTCAACCTTCATTTTGCGGAGATATTTATCCGCTTTGTCAATCAGATTCTGCGGCAGAATAGGCAAAATCTTCGGAGCCATATCGGCTACGACAAGGCGAACTTCTGACTCGTCCACACAGAACTCGTGGCACAGCTCTTCACGGTATTCCGCCAATTCGCCGATCATTTCCACACCGGTAAACCCGGCGCCGACGACGACGAATGTCAGCATTTGCTTGCGCAGTTCTGGATCCGATACTTTCGTTGCATCCATGAACATTTGACGGATTTGATGCTTCAATACGACTGCGTCCTCGAAGGACCACAGCGAGAATGAGTTCTCTTCCGCACCGGAAATGCCGAAGAAGGATGGCTTGCACCCGGTACCGATTACGAGATAATCATAATCGTAAGATTTTTTCTTGCCTTTCAATGCCTTGCCGTCGAAATCGATATTCGTAACTTCATCCAATACGACTTCTACTTTGCGACCGGCAAAGATTTGCTTCAGGTCCATCTTGATGGCTTCTTCATCAACACGGCAGGCCGCAACTTCGTGCAGCTCGGTCATCATCGTATGGAAAGGTTTGCGGTCTATCAGCGTGATGCTGACGTCTTTGTCTTTTTTTAGACGATTCGCCAGCTTCTTCGCCGTCAGGACCCCACCGTAACCGCCGCCCAAGACAACGATCTTTTTCATGGTTTCACCCCTGCGATAGCTATTTATTTGTAAATGGTTAAAAATTGAACTTCATGCTATCAACAATGGAGCCCCGCGAGTAAAAAAGCAATGATGTTTTTCACCAAGCCGTCCAAAGCATGCTCGTTGACCATCTTGCTTTCCTACAGCGGAGCTTCCAAAGTCTTACCTATTTCCATCAAGGAAGATAAGAGATTCGTCTTACTTCGCTTGAGCCAACGCTTGTTCAGCCAATTGCACGAAGCCACTTACGTGGATGGATACGCCAGATACAGCGTCTGTTTTGCCTTCGCCGTTAACTGCAACAGCTTTAGGATCTTGCTTCGCGATCAATTCTTCATCCATTTTCTTGGCTTGCTCGCTCCATTCGAACTCAGATCCGGCTTTTTTCATGCCATACTCTTCGCCCAATTCTTTCTTTGTTTTGCCGCCGTCTTTGCTGACAGCGTCCCAGTTAACTGCTGTAATTTTGCCATCTTTTACAGTAATGTCGAGGGTATCTTTCCAGCCGGATTTTTCGTCAAAGTCAGCTGCTTCGGCATGGTAGTCGCCATCTTTGTATTGAGCTTCCGTAGCTGTGTTAGTGTCAGTAGTTGTTTCCGTGCCTGTTGCAGGTTCTTTCGCTTCTTCTTTCTTATCGCCGCAGCCAGCCAGCATGCCTACGACCAATACTGCGGATAACAACAGTACAAGTTTCTTTTTCATTTCAGTCCCCACCTTTTCCTTATTCAAAAATACTTTGTGAAAATTTTAACTAACCTTTTGACAACCCAATTATAACATCGAGTCCATATTTTAGATGTGATAAATGTCACACCAAATAAACAATTTTTAAAATACTCTACACCATACTTTGCCATGTTAGCCTCTATCTTATACAATAAAGACACCGTAAAATCAGATGCATTCGGATCATATGTCAACACCTACATGCTCTTTGCAAAAACAAACTTTGCCGAACAAACAATGAGGTGAAAAGAACATGCAAGCGAAAGACATCGTACTCGGTCTGCTCATGCAAGGTCCTAAGTCGGGATATGACATTAAACAGGAATATGAAATAGAGTTATCCCATTTTTTTGATGCCAGCTATGGTTCCGTCTATCCGGCACTGAAGCAATTGGAGAAATCCGGCATGATCGTCAAGGAGACCGTTATGCAGGAAGGCAAGCCGGACAAGCACCTGTTCACGATTACCGATCTTGGCGAGCAGCAGTTTCAGCAGTACTTAGCCTCTCCGATTCAGGCGGACTTTTATCGTTCAGATATATTGGCCCGACTATATTTTGGGAAATACGGAAGCACGGAAGATTTGATTCGCTGGCTGGAAGAGGGGATGAGCGAGCGAATCCGGCTGTTGCAGCAGTTAGAAGAAGTATATGAGGAGTATAAGACGAATTTTTCGCCGCCACGCCTCATTTCGATACAGTTCGGCATGCAGGACTACCAGGCGCAAATCAAAGTCATGCAGCAGGGGATAGATTATTTGAAATCTGACCAGGGCCATGAGTTTTGGGAGATGCCGTCTTGAATAGTCATTCGTATGAATAAGGAAATTAAATCTCTTCGCATGTCTGGTTCCAAGCACTCCGGACATGCGATTTTTGTATTGGTTTTCTCATTCATTTATGTTAAAGTTAACGACTGCGCCCGGCACTATCCCATCTGTAGATGATGTTCCGGCAAGGCGTCGCGGTTCGAAACCATCCCGCGTAATCAAAACTAAAGGGGATTGCATCATGTTTAATTTTGTGTGGGGCGTCACGTTCGTTTTGGCGAACTTTGCGTTCTTTTTGCTCTGCTACCGGCTGTTCGGGAAGTACGGCTTATATGCCTGGATAGGAGTAATGACCGTAATCGCGAACATTCAAGTCGCTAAGACGATCGAAATGTTTGGCATCGTCATGACGCTTGGCAATACGGCCAATGCTAGCCTGTTCATGACGTCTGATTTACTGAACGAGAAGTACGGGCCGAAGGAAGCGCGCCGTGCCGTATGGTTCGGATTCTTTACGCTTATTATGACGACGGTCATCATGCAGATGGCGCTCGTCTTCACGCCGCAGCCAACCGACATTGCCCAGCCGTCGCTCGAAACGATCTTCGGTCTCATGCCGCGTCTGGCGCTAGGCAGCTTGACGGCATATTTTGTCAGCCAATTTCTCGACGTGAAGCTGTTTGCCTTGGTAAGGGCAAAATATCCGAAAGCAAACCAGCTGTGGATTCGCAGCAACGGAAGCACCGGTATTAGTCAATTGGCCGATTCTCTCGTTTTCTGCACGATTGCCTTTGCCGGTTCCGGATTATATACGTGGGACGTCTGGTTCCAGATCTTTTTGACCACTTACGTGGTGAAGCTAATCTTATCCATTGCATCGACACCGTTTCTGTATTGGGCAAGAAGCTTCCGTGTGCCTGACTATCTGGAGCGGGATCGGACTTCTAACTGACGCATCCGAGTCAGCCCCTATAGGTTCGGCTTGCTGGCCTGTTTTCCTTTTGTATGAAAAGGAAGGCAGGCTTTTGGGCGTTCCCGTTCCTGGAGAAAGTATGCCTGTACACCCATTGCTTCACTCTCCCCATCATTCAGAAATTCAGCCCCTATTTTCAAACGAAACCATGATTTCGGTCCAGACTTTCCTAGAACGGCTCTTAGCTTCATTCTCCCATACAGTCAGGAAGGATAACGATGGGGCCAAGGCGCATGACGTGTTGCATAGATACCAGTGTATAAACGGTTGAGCATGATGGCAGTGAACCAGAGTCGTCCTTGGGAGTGCGGCCGCCTGATGGCGTTGAACCAGCGTTTTCCTTAAGGTGTGCCGTTTTCTGATGGAAGGGGAGAATGAAGCAAAGGGTTGTATGTCGCCCCCTGAGCGTACCGCCCCCTGAGCGTACCGCCCCCTGAGCGTACCGTCGCCTGACGGAAGGGGAGAACGAAGCAAAGGGTCGGATGAAGC
>NZ_ALKF01000165.1:0-62335 GCF_000283315.1 Paenibacillus sp. OSY-SE
CTACTATGATGGGAGCATATCATAGGATGCCTGCGGCTCTTTTCTCCTCACAATGTTTAGTTGCGGAAGTGACTTCGCGCACTACACCATGTTCACAAGTAAAGATATATGATAAACCATTCTATTTCACTTTCTCAAAGCATGAGCCAATAATCGTTCGTTTATAAAAAAGAGATGACTCCTGATGAATACCAGAAGTCACCTTTTGCAGTCTAGGCCATCGTGTTTTTCAAACCGTCACAATAAGGGTTACAATACATTTTTTCCGCTTGTCGTACTTAACTTAAAAAGTAAGATATAAAAATCTGCTAGGATTTATTAGACCAATGCACAGGATCTTTAGAGATCGGCATGAGGTGATACACCCCGTACGTTGCACCCACTTTTACAAGATCATCGTAATTCGAAATACTAATAGATGTTCCATCCGCTTTTTTTATAGTAGTCTTCTTGGTAACCGGGGAGTTCATATCAATTGCGTTTCCGCGAATATGATCCGAATCAAGTGCAGGGGCGGCCACAATGCTGTATGCGGCAACCATTTCAGCAGCAGCGTTTTTGGATTTAGTATATTTGCTATCATCATTTGGATGTACCCATTGAATATTGACGCCGCTCATTGAAGGAACATCTTTAGGACTGATTTGCCCTTTGCTAATTTTGTATGAATAATGCATAAGATATGCTCGTTCTTTTGGTCTTAACGTAGAAGTCACTGTAACCGTAATATTGGCATCCTTCATCGCTTTAATGAACTTCTCAACTTTAGGTTTGAATTCACTGCTCAAATCACTGACGCTTGCAGAATTAGGAAATTCTTGAACCCATCTCTTCCCGCTTACACCACTGTAAGTAGATGACGCTCCAAATGCTGTTGCAGGCACAACAAGTGATAAAGTAAGAATCAGCATAACAGCAATTTTAAATAGCTTCATAATTAATACCTCCTAAAATATTGTTATTTTTTACCTGATCCAAATATACCAAATAATCTCTATTTTTTATATAGTTTTCAAAAAATTAATATATTTGAAAATGAAATAGAGCCGTGACTCCCTACGGCTCTTCTCTTCTAGCAATTATTATTTGCGTGTATGGCTTCGTACACTATACATTTTCACAACCTGAAATCTATACGATAAGCTAAGCTCCTAGTTTATTCTAACTGCCCTGTAATCACCTCAAGCACTGTTTTCAATCTTTTCAGAAAACAGGAATCTATTTGCGCGATTTTCAATACACTTTATATTATAATTACCTTATTCAAGGAGGTTTTTTATGAAAATAAGAAAACTATTGCTTGTCTCTTTACTTGCTTTCAGCATGTTCCCACTCGCGGCTGGTGCAAATCCGGTACAAGATTCCGACACCAAATTAACGCATTGCCCCTCCTCCCTGGTCACTGTTTAGAGCTCGGAGGAGATTTCCATGCGTTTATCTCATTGTTATCATCCTTTCTAGCAAAACAAAAAAAGCACCCGCAGGTGCCTATAAAACCATCGCTAATTATTATAAACTCATTTTTCTAACGAAGGATCTACAAGATAAATACTATATACATCAGATGGATCAGAGAAAACTTTCGCTTCGATTACAAAAAAGAGTGTAGCACCCGCAGGGATATATAAATTTGGAATATAACGGACTTTGCCGTCTTCAGCTGCATATAGTTTGGTGGTTTCTTTCCCGTCTTGGTAACGAATCATAATACCCAAATCGTAATTTCCTTCTCCGGTTTTATAAAGTAATAGATTAATCAACTTACTTTGTCCTGCAGTGTTTGTCCACTTATACCAATCGACATCCGTACTGTTAGTTAATGACATAGCAAATGCTACAACCCCAGCAGGTGTTGGAGTTAGCAGATGGGCTTGGTCTTTAGTATCTGCAAAACCAATAGCAGTTGGGGTAAATTCACTAGCAAATGCAGATGTGGACAATGCAAACAAGCAGACGGCAACAAAAAGTAAAGAGAAAACCTTTCTTATTTTCATCAGACTTCTACCTTTCTGATTTTTCCAAGTGTCATATTCTTATTTTTACCACTAAAAAGAATTACCCACATGGTACAAAATAGTCGCTGAATAATTAGCGACTCCATCAAAAATTCAAGGACTAATTACAAATGCGTCGAAATTAATCGGAAAATCCGATTTATTAATATAGTACATGCTATATGTCCCAGGAGATAATGTAGCAGGGGCATTGTAAAACTCACCATTTACAATTACGGGCACGAATGTGCCGGTGTTATCATTTTGTAAAATGTAGTGTGCGGAAATAGGTTTTCCTTTATCTGAATCATTAGTGGGATGTTGGAAAACTCGAAATGTCACGGTGTGTTGAAAGTTGAGCGTGAATGTCCCGCCTACTTTTGTCATATTACTCTCTTTGTAAAGATTTCGATGCCAAAAAGTATAAATCACACTCTCTGCAGTAGTTTCTTTTTGGGAAACAGTTGAGTTCTGATTGTGAGTCTCAGCAGGGTTAGTCTGTGCAAAAGCTGTCTGAGAAATTGCAGCAACACTTGAAGCTACCAGCAGCAAAGCTAGAATCTTTTTCAACTCCACTCACTCCTCCGAAATTATTTCCTTTATCTGTATCAGGATATTGAGTTTATTTGAATATTATTCCTTCTATATACTTATTCACAAAATCATACTTGTCCTTATATATAACCCTGCTTATCTTATCCAATGATGAGAAATGCCCCCTGTAATTGGACGGCTGAGTTTGTCGAGCCTAGCACCCTTTCGCGCCATAATAAATTTAATTGATAGTTTACATTCATCTTGATCGCTATAGTCTGCTGGAGAGTGACCAAAATCTTTTAAGTACAATGTTCCTCCAGGAGCAACGATGCCCCCATACATTAGTGACAAATGAAAAACATCGGTTAGGGTGCCTCAATCCCCGAAGGAGCGCCTATGGAGCTCCCCGTTATGATAAAGTGGTCAGCAAACAGTTTTAGCATATTATTCAAATTAGAACATATGGATGATATTGTGTTAATAAATCTGAATATGGAAGGTGATACTCATGCGTTTCAAAATCTTGTCAGTTGGATTGTCAGGCATGTTGTTAGCAAGTGCGTTTGCACCTGCTGCCGGTGCAACCTCGGTCCCTGCTAAGGGCCAAAACTCATCAGTATCAGAAGACAATGCAATCAACCGTACCGAACGAGAAGTAAGGGCATACAATAAAAAGCTCTACTCGACAAGATCATCCATCCCACAAGTTTATCAGTACAACGACGGAAAATACGCTGGACAACTTAAGATTACAACTGTCATTTCGTACAGAGATAGAGCAGGAGAGTGGTGGGGCGTTACTTATGAAGGCCCTGTTTATCCTGTCTATTCTATTTATCCTGTTTAATTTTGAATATATGCCGCCCTTTTACAGGGCGGCTATGGTTAAAGTTAACATAGTCAGAGGAGGTCACATGGTTTACACCGGAGAAATGGAGCCCCTCGGCGGACCATGCCCGGGTTTGTTGGAATGAGCGACTTCGGATTATGTATTAAGTTTATTCGAGCAACGAGTCTTGTTCGAGCAGGTGCGTCCGCAAAATTGCTTCGTTCTACCGAGCCGCGAAAATCGGAGTCGAAACACAGTTCCCCGAATAATCGCCGTCACACCGATTGGCCGCGCGATCTTCTCTTCTTTGCTCTCTATTTCAACAGAAACGGCGAAAAGAGGTGCGCCCCGGTGATTCGCCGTTCAATTCGGCCATGTTTTGAATAGATATCAAAAAAAGGACAATGCCTAAGCACCATCCTCTTAACCTAAAATTACGATACTACAAGTAACCTCGTAATTGTAGCAATTGAAGATCACATAATAGTTGTTATCTAGCGAACATTTTTCTTGGGAAATACCCAGCATAACAGTGAGATCATTGGCTAAAGCCGTACAAATTCCTTGCACTGTGTAATTACTCATTGTTTCGCCATCATCACTTATCAGAATTACACGGAGTAATTCTCCGGCTTTTATTTTACTCCAATCGGTCTCAAGTGAGTTTGGTGATCGTCCATTCTTGTATTCTTCATGAAACATTTTATCCGTCTCACTAAATACTCGTTTCAAAATCTTTTTCTCATCAATTTCGAAACACTTGAATCAATTTCATAATGCATCATTTTACAAAACGATAGACTAACCCAATCTCAAGCATCATTATTTTTAAAATTAGGCTGCGGCCAATTGGGCTTGTTTGTTTAAGCGATCACAAGCTAATTTTGTACAATTATAAACTAAAGTTACCAAGTTAAAGTGAAACTTGGCTTTCTGTCCTGTACGGTATCTTACATTATTGAGTTGAAAATATCCCTTCAGATAAGCATTTACACGTTCTACGGCAGATCTTTGTCTTGCGATCTGCTTCCATGACTTTGTTCCACGAGCTGGAGCCGTGTATTTTCTGAGGTCTTTCGTAATCTTCATCTTGTATACCTTCTGGCAAAGCGAGTCTCGAGCTAGCGGACAACTTTCACATTCCTTCGGTCGAATATATTTGAGTGTCTCGTACTTTAAATCATAACTGTCATATCGATAAGAGTGCTCTCGTACACAAGTTGGAGCAAAGTGTTCATTGAATCCAACTAACTCCGACTCACGCCGTCGATTGTAAGCAATAATCGCTTGGGCCTTAGTCTGACGTATTTCTTTGTATATTGGTTCGTAGTCATAATCAGCATCCATGGTTACATACTTCAATTTGTAGCTTGGATATTGAAAGGCAAGCCCTTTTAATAATGGAATTGCAGCTTTTCCGTCATTTAGATTTCCAGAAGAGGTTTTTTCCTTCACTATTCTTCTTAACCCCCCACTGGGGAGCTAGTGGAATTTGGTCTCTTAAGGTCACATAAGTTTCAGTTAATTGAGCAGCAATCTCTTTTTCGAAGATTGGTTTTTGTTCTTCTACGGCTTGCTTTTGTTTTAACCAGGCTTCACGTTCTTGTTTCGACTTGCGACCTCGTTTCTTTGGTTCAGGTTTTTCCTTTTCCTCCTTGGCGGGGCCTTGATCCCGGGACTCGATGTGCGTGGCATCGATCGCCACCGTTTCATCCAAAATGAAACCTTCGTCTATAGCTTGTTTTAGGGTTTGCTCTTGAATCTCCTCCAACGCATAACTTTGACTCATCTTCTTCACAAGTCGTGAATAGGAAGCTGCCGATGGAATTTCTTCCGCAAGAGAGAAGCCACAATCCAAGCGAAATAAGATGTCTTCCCGAAGTCGTTTCAATAGATCTTTAATGGTTGGAATCCGTTCAACAATTCGTGCAATGAGGGAGTAAATCATCGCGGAATAATTGACTTCAACAGGTGCACCATGACGGGATTTTTTTCGGACCAAACAAAGAATGGGCGTAATATCTAGGGTTGCAAAAATGGCTTCAAAGCGATACCTTTGTTGCATTTTATATAAATCTTGCAGGGTAAATAGGCTCTCGTGTCGAATATATGTCACAGGGAGTCCACCTCGTCTCTTTTGGTTGGTTTTGTCGCTTAACCTATTCGAGATTTGGGGAGGTACTCCTTTTTCTGTGTCTAAAAAACCTTGTTAGATTAAGGCTTATGATTTATGAAATTGATTCACTTAAATATCTTTTCATAATTCCCTTGCCGATCATATTGCAAGTCACTTAATGATGATTAAGGATCTCTTTGGCAGAGTATCTTTCTTTTAACATTCTTTCAACTGCAAGATTAGTATATTTAAGCGGAAATTGTTGTTCAATGAATTTTTTGTGAAGTTCCTCCACGTAACTACACCTCCGCTTGTTTAAAAGAACGAATGTCCACCTACACGATTCCAAGTGTGAAAATGATAATAGTACCCAAACCCTAAGCCAGAGCCTTCAATCTCTGGTTCTACAAGCATAATAGTGATCGTATTTATTATTGTTTCTAAGGTTTCCCGCGATAGAATCTGTTTTGGCGAATTCGATTTCATTTATTGCTACAACAGCCGCAGTCAAAAGTAAAGCTTCGATCAATTTTGCCCCTACTACTTGTGCAAGAGGAACAAACCAAACAAATGAAGGTCTTATATTAGCTCCTGAATCGGTAAATTCATTTAAACAAAGTGAATATTGATTTACTTCCTCGTTATTTAAAGAATTTATAGAAAAAAGATTAGGATTGACTTCAGTCGCTTTATATGTAGTCATTGTATCTCTTTTATTGCTTGGTCTTGTTCCAAAATTCCAACGAAACCATCAACTTCTGTCTTTAATCTAATCTCTTTCTCATTGTTTACGAGAACTTCCACTCCATCAAGTTTTTTAAGTCCTTCTGCTTTAATAGATGAAGGATTCACAAGGCCTACTACAAAGGTTAATATAAACGCCAGAGATACAGCGAAGGAGATCTTCTAAACATTTCACAGAATCAATGTTTCATCAAAATACCCCAACAATTTCAATATATT
The DNA here is from genome assembly GCF_000283315.1 of Paenibacillus sp. OSY-SE. Taxonomy (NCBI): domain Bacteria; kingdom Bacillati; phylum Bacillota; class Bacilli; order Caryophanales; family Paenibacillaceae; genus Paenibacillus; species Paenibacillus sp. OSY-SE. The sequence continues at coordinate 6,440 of NZ_ALKF01000165.1, forward strand.
TGCTATCGTTTTAACTCTGAATTGGTTATTTCCACTTTATAGCATAAAGACAACATTGCATAGGGCTTGTGCCTGAACCTTCTTGAAATGTCTTTATATTTAACTCCAGGTAATCTCATTCGGCCTCCTTATGCATTACTGCCACTGAATCATCACCACCCCCGGCGTTGAGTTTGTATTGCAAAAGAAAAAGCACTGGTTAGGGTGCCTTATCATTACGTTAAAAATAGCTTGTAGTATTCAGTATCGCTCCAGTCACCTTGTGAATAAACAACAAGTTTGTACACTTTCCCTAATGAACTATCGGTATAGAAAATAATTGAAGGAGATCCATTGCTACTAGTAAAACCCACATAAGACCAAGTAGAACTCCAATAATGTTGGAATACAACTCCGCATAATAGGTGTATCCGCTTGGAGCTGTAAGGGTTACACTGTGAGTCCCGTAGCGGTTAGCCCAACTAAACCAATCTACATCTGTAGGACTTGATATTTTTGCGTATACAGTCCCATAACTGACTATGTAAGTGGCTCTGTCGATGGTGTCATTGGGCTCGTATGAATCTGCAAACGCCGATGATGCAAATGAAAAGACTAACATTACGGAAAAAAATAGACATTAACTTTTCATTCACCTTCATCCCTTCACAATTCGTAATTTAACCATATATACATATCTCAACATTTTTTATAACTGAACACCAATAGGCGTTATAAAAGCTCGACCTTTCCTGACAAAAAAGCCGCTGATTACTCAGCGACTCAATTTGTAAAGCACATATCGGTTTAAAGATACTCCTTCACGCTCTGCCTTTTCTGCCAGTTGCCGGTGAGGGATCTTCGGAATCCGGACGTTAAATTTCCCGCTGAATGCGTCGGTTTCAGCCGGTTCCGGAATGTCATCCCCATGCTCAAGCTTTACTTCAAAATAACCCTCCATAGCGTCACGGATCATAGCAAACGCTTCTTCTGGGGTTTCTCCGTGGCTTTGACATCCATATATTGGTATCACCACCAGCGCCGTGAATTATCTCATCCATGCCCCCAAATAAAAAACTCTCGACGCTTAGAGCGCCAAGGGTTTGGAAAATTAATATAAGGTCATATACTGATCGCGTTCCCATTGATGGACTTGTGTGCGGTTTAAGTTCACAGCTGTCATACCGTTTCATTTCTTCATTGTATATGCGCTGTATCAACCTTTTTCATATTTCGTCTGTCATACGATTTCATAGCATTTCATCATTTTGTGGGTGACATTGTGGGTGGTTAGCACCCGTGTGGGTGCTCGATTCATTGGCCTATATTATTAATAATGTAACTTTCTATCTCATCAATACCATGAATACTAATTCGTGCCTCATACCAATCATCGCCGAATTTTCTAAGTGAAATTCGTACAGATTCCACAGTATTTGTAGGCGCAGACCTTTCCGGTATTTAATTAGTTAAAGGAATTTTCCATTCTCTCTCTCCCCCCAAAAGAAAAGCACCGCAATGGATGCTTTGATTTGCCTGGTAATTACACATCAGAGATTCTATGAGATATTTTGTACTCTTCCATTACTCCATTTTTCGATTCCACAACATAATAAACTGTTGCGCCAGGAGGAATAAGTATACCATTTATGGTATGTATACTCCACTCGGACTGTCCAATATCCACTGGATCTTGCGCAAAAAGTATGTCGGAAACACGACCATTATTATAATCAATAATTACTCCAAATTTATATCTGCATTTACCCACACCTGGCTCTAAAGCACCCGATAAATACTTTGTTGCGCCTGTATTGTTGGTCCAGATAAACCAATCTTTATCCCCATCACCTTCTATAAATAACCTAATCTCTTGTTTAGGGAAGATATTAATAGCAGTCTCTTTTGTGTCACCAATCCCTTTAGCAGCAAATGCACTCTGTGAAAATATAAAAGCCATTGCGAATACAAGAAACATAGAGATAAACTTTTTGTGTTTCATTCTATTGTATTCCACCTTTCGTCTTCATCTTTTCCTTATTAGTGTTAGTTGAGGCTACCTAGCTTGTTGAGCTTCATAGTAATCTATTGCATTGGACACTGAAAAAAGGAAATTGTATTGTTCCATGGAATACTCTTTTGCTCTAACAACAAAATAAATTGTTGCACCTTTTGGAATTAAGAAGTCTGAAAATAAACCAGAATTAATCCCTCCCAATTTCTCTGCATAGACTAAGCTCGTTTTTTTCCCGTTTTTATATTGTATTCTCATGCCGAGCATTAAGTCTGCTTTACCTGTAGTTCCATTTGCTACTGCAACAAATAATTTTTTCATTTCTCCCGTATTATTTGTCCAAGCAAACCAATCATCATCCCCCTTGCCATTCGTGTAAAGACTAAAAGTATTAGATTCCGTTGTTAATGTGATTGCGGTTTCTGGTGTGTCAGCTACCCCTGTAGCTGCCATAGCTGGTTGTGTGAATGTCAGTAGCATCATGGATGCAAAAAGAACAGTAATCATCTTCTTGATTCTCATAGTTCTTTTCCACCTTTACTATGTAGTAGAGTTTAAGACTTCCAACTCCCACCTAGATGATACCAATATATTACTGAAGGAGTATATAGTACTTTAGTTATATTATTCCACTTTATTGCTATTTTTAGGAGGCTTCATTCAAATAAAAAAGCATCGGTTAAGGTACTTTGATAGAAAAATAAAGAGAGCAGAAAGAAATCTGCTCTCTATCAACCTATTAATATACAGTAACACACCTGTTGATTAACCAAATTATGTAACACAATTATACCCGTTCTGCTCGTCCGTTTGAAGAATGTGAAAAAGCCTTAACCGCCATTCGGCTGGGAGTTGCCCAAGATCAAGCAAACGTGTAAAACGTGCGAATGACAGTGCCACATGTTGTGATAGGATTGAACTTGTTGCATCATACAGCGACTTTAACAATACATACACCATGAGGGCCGTGTACAATTGACCATAGACGGCATTTTCTGTCGTACCACATAGAGTCGGCACGTTCAAGTGTTGCTTGATCCATCGAAAAAAGACCTCCACCTGCCAACGAGCTTTATACATCTGCGCAATTTGTTCGGCTGTAACCTACATCAAATCGGTTGCCACACGTCATGTGGTTCAGCATATTCTTAGAAATAAAAGTACCGCCCCCGAAGGAGCGGCTATATAGAGGAAAAAAGGTGTGAATAACATAGTAAGTAGACGCAGCACGGTTTCCACCGGAGAAATGGAGCCCAGCTGGCGTACCATGCCCGGGTTTGTTCTCCCTTCTGTAATATATGCGTCTATATATAGGTGGCATTTGTAAGGGAAAAAAATGCCACTGACAAAGCAGCGGCCTGTACTTTATTTAGTTTGATATTCATTTACTTCAAATGTCAGAATCTTATCAAAAATCACGTAGTCCTTACGACTTGTGAATGGCCCCTTATTGTTTGCCCCTTTATCGATCATGAACTTCAAAGAACCGGCTCCATTTGATTTAGCTTCGTACCTATCGATGAAAGCATTTACTTCAGACATGGAGAGATCGTATTCCTTTTCGAGTCCAGTGATCAATGTTACAACAAGAATCGCTCGTTCTCTGTTTGGGGTTGGCTCATCTCGATGCGGCGTTGCTGATGCTTCGTTTGAATTGGGACTTTCTTCGCCTAGATTAACCGCAGTAACAACATAGTAGTATGTAAACCCATTTATTACAGATGTATCTTTGTACCACCCCCCACAATAGCAACTCCAGTCACATCATACAATTCATTAAGCAGTAATTTTTCTTGTCCGTCTCCCAGAATTTTTTCGCTATATATTAATGTAGAATTCTTATAAAAACGAATATCAACTACTTTAGAAGATTTTAATTTGTAACTTTTAAGAGGATACTTTATACCACTTGTGTGTATATGATACTTAGAAGGCACCTCAATAAAGGTGGATTCATCGTTGTCGGTAACTAAATTTGTTTCACTTACAACAACATTTTTCTCATTTAATATTTATACTGGCATATTTTCTAAAGCCCCACCGGTATAAGCAAATGCTGATGGACTGATACCGATAGATGTAATGCTTCCCATTGTCAAGACACAGATCAAAAAAAATAAGTTAGCTCCTCCTCTGCTTGAAATGGTAGGTTTTAAGAAGCTTTCGTATTCAAAAGCTGAGTATAAATACTGTCTGGTGAAACTTCATTTAGCGCTTGGCGCGGACGTTTTTGAGTTGTAGAATTTCACATAATCCGTAATGCCCCTACGCAAATCACGGGGCGTTTCAAACTCGTTCAAAAAGATGCACTCGTACTTTAAAGACCTGAAATAACGCTCGGTACGGCTGTTGTCTGTAGCCCGTCCCTTGCCGCCCATGAAGATCTTAACATTCTCCTTTTCCAACAGTTCCAGGTAAGACGCATTGGTAAAATGAGAGCCTTGGTCGCTGTTCGTAATCTCCGGTTTACAGCGACGAAAAGCCCGTTTCAGGCAGGTCAAAATAAAGCCTTTCTCCCAGCGTACTGGATAGCTCGTAATCCATCACCTTACGGCTGTACCAGCCAATAATATTGAACAGGTACATGAATCCTTTGCCATGCGGAGTGAAGTAAGAGCCAGGGCGTAGTCGAGCTATTTCCCTACCTCTCCTTCCCGAACCGGACTTGCACCTCTCAGCGCATCCGGCTCTCCATTTAAGTGTTGCTCAAAGCAAAGGCGACTTCGTTATAATAGGATTCAATGGTACGTTGTTTCTCTGGACGCAGAATATATGGATTTTCATCTGGACTCCGCCATTTAAACCAACCTTTGCGACTAGTTATCAATCTTCTCAGTGCCAACTCTTGATAAAATCCCCGGCTGTTTTGACCTTGTAACACCCAGATTTTAGCCTTTCCTTTCTCTGGTGATCAGACGTACTCTCGCATCAACGCTCGGAAGCCACACCTATACTTTCGTGCTAGCCAGTATCCGAGTTTCCAGAATACCGTGCGATCCACTTTGTTATATTTAGTTGCTGTGTGGTCGGTATATTGGTAGAAGTTTGCCCATCCTGCAAGTTGTCGGTTTAGGCTTTCAACCAAGTCCATGGCGTTCATGCTGTAGTTCCCTGATAGTTACTTGACAAGTTTCTCGACAAATCGACGGTGTTTCTCCCATGGAATGGACGAGATAGGACACAGGCGTCCCTTAGCTCCCCGTTTACGAATGATGCGATGTCCGAGGAAAACAAAACCGTTGTTCACGTGCGTAATATCTGTCTTCTCCATATTTAGCGTTAGCTTCAGGGTATCTTTGAGAAATTCCCGACAAACTTCACGTGTTTCTTCCGCGTGTGCCTTTGTTCCTTTAACAACCACAACAAAATCATCCGCATAGCGGTAATAAGAAATCGCTGGTTTCCATTGCCGATTTTCACGTATTGCGATGGGGCGCTGGTTCAGAATACCAAAGTTCCATGCCCAGCGATCTTTCCACACCTTTTTGTTAGGTGCTTTGCTTCCATCCACTGGTCAAATTCGTGTAACATGATATTAGATAACAGCGAAGAAATGACCCCGCCCTGCGGAACGCCTTCGTGAGGCGCGGAATAATCCACGGTCTACGCACCCTGCCTTGATTATTTTCCAAAGCAAGGCAAGGAACCTATTGTCAGAGATACGTTTACGGACTGACTTCATTAGCAAACGGTGATGTCGGTGTCATAGGGTTCCATGGCCATCAGCATCGCTCGTTGCACGATGCGATCTCTGAGGCAAGGGGTACCTAATGGTCTGAGTTTGCTATTCTCTTTCGGGATGTACACACGGCGAGCAGGTCTTGGATTGTAGGTACCTGTCAGCAATTCGTGACGAATGTCTTCAATTCGTCTAGGAGATTCTCTTCCATTCTGCGTCTGTCAACGCCATCTACGCCCGGTGTTCGGGAACCGCTGGATGCCAGAGTATTATGAGCGGCTTCCCATAACCATGATCTGCTAGCAATAAGTCTCAGGAAACGATCGAACTTTCGTTCTTTGTTTTCTGTTGACCATGTCGCCAGTTTGCTTTGCATTTCACTGATTATCAAAGGTCTTCACCTCACTAAGGTCAGTTAATGAGCTAAACAAACCACTTAAACTGTCTCCCTTCGCCATGTAACCGGCTTTCCCGGTCTCGGACTACTACGAAGGCTCCGTCGGTCTGCACATAATCGGAGAATACACTCCCTTGGCATTTATGCAGACTTTCCCCAGTTCACATGTTGGACTCTAGACACAGGTTAGGTTGCCTGTCCCAGCCTTTGTCCTTGCTTTCTGCAAGTCTTCGCGGACTTCACACTCTAGCTGTGCGCTCCTCATGATTCCATGTCGATCAGCTTACATGTCTAGTCGACTTTCGTGAATTCCGTCAATACGGTTAACGGAAGTTCAGTCCGCGACCTGTCTGTTAAGCGCTGTAGGCAGGGGTGACATTTCAACCCTCAGATGCGGTTTAATAGGTTCGTGTCCCTCAACCTTCCCATGCTCAGCCTAGAGTCTCATCTGGGCGTAGCCGCTTCGCCGCAAGCCCCGTTTCCCACGGACTACGTCACCTTGCCAGTGTCGGCAAGTCACCGCCACTTCGGCTCACTTCTTCTCACAGCAGAAGAAGGGCATGCCTGTTTTTTATCTGTGCAGGGGAGAGTCTCCCCTGTTCACTGCATTATCTTTTTATCCCATGCCGATCCCCGTACGCCGGAGGATTCTTCACTGCTGTTCCAAGTTCTATACAGTTTCCTTGGCCTTCGCCCATATAAGGGGCTCGGCTTCCTCTCGTCCCTCTTGCGAGACATTTTTGACGACGCGGCAGGATTCACTTCATGTTACGGCCTGGCATATTGCTCGCCCTGTCTCTGACAAGTACTTTCGTCGATACGCTTCTACGCACGGATTTCGCCATACGTAGGTATCCTAGCTACAAAGGTGGCTTGGCCGCTCCTTCGGTTGGACTTGCACCAACAAGATAATGCGTGCCTCTGGGCACGCCACAAAATAAAAACCCTCACGCCTAGAGGCGCAAGGGTTTGGAAGATTAATATAAGGTCATATACTGATCGCGTTCCCATTGATGAACTTGTGTGCGGTACATATCCCACTCGATTTCTTTAAGTTCCAAGAAATGCTGCAGTGCATGTTCGCCTAGCGCATCGCAGATCGTCTCATCGCGCAGCAGCGCTTCCAACGCCTCTTTCAAGCTGGCCGGCAAGCTTGGAATGCCTTCCGCGATTCGCTCATCCTCAGTCATGACATAAATGTTGCGGTCCGTCGGAGCCGGCAGATCACTTTTCTTCTTAATGCCTTCGAGACCGGCTTTAAGAATTGCCGCTAACGCCAAATACGGGTTCGCTGACGGGTCAGGATTGCGGACTTCAACCCGCGTGCTCAACCCGCGGGAAGCCGGAATGCGCACCATCGGACTGCGGTTGCTGGCAGACCACGCAACATAGCATGGTGCTTCATAGCCAGGCACAAGACGCTTATAAGAGTTAACCGTTGGATTCGTAATCGCAGCAAAGCCGCGTGCATGCTTCAATACTCCAGCCATGAACTGGCGCGCTTCTTTACTTAGGCCGAGCTTATCAGACTCGTCGTAGAACGCATTCATTTTGCCTTGGAATAGAGAAATATTGCAGTGCATACCCGAACCGTTAACACCGAACAACGGCTTCGCCATAAATGTCGCATGCAAGCCATGCTGACGCGCTATGGTCTTAACGACTAGCTTAAACGTTTGGATTTGATCGGCTGCTCTAATCGCATCCGCATATTTAAAGTCAATTTCATGTTGTCCCGGCGCCACTTCGTGGTGGGACGCTTCAATTTCGAAGCCCATCTCTTCCAGCTTCAAGACGATCTCGCGGCGACAGTTCTCGCCCAGATCGGTTGGCGCCAAATCGAAATAACCGCCTTGGTCGTTTAACTCCATCGTCGGATTTCCTTTATCATCCGTTTTAAACAAGAAGAACTCTGGTTCTGGTCCGACGTTCATGGCAGTGAAGCCCATTTCCTCCGCTTCTTTCAACGCACGTTTCAAAATACCGCGCGGACAGCCAGCAAAAGGTGTTCCATCCGTAGTGTACACATCGCAGATGAGGCGTGCGACACGATCTTCCGTTACCCATGGGAATACGACCCAAGTGTCCAAATCCGGCACGAGATACATATCCGATTCTTCAATACGGACGTAGCCTTCAATGGAAGAGCCGTCGAACATCATTTTATTATCCAGCGCCTTAGGCAATTGGCTTACCGGAATTTCGACGTTCTTAATTGTTCCGAGCAAATCCGTAAATTGAAGACGGATAAATCGGACGTTCTGTTCTTTCGCAATTCGTGTAATATCATCTTTGGTGTAGCCCACAGGGTAACATCTCCTTCTTGTTAACCTAGTATAGATTGGATTATTTCGTAAAGAAACGAGACAGTTCACCTTGAATTAGCGATACTTGACCCGGTCTTTTCCCAGTCATTAATTGCTGCTTCAGCATGCGGTGCAGTTGGATATCCGACAGTTCTTTGCGCTTGCTTTCCGAATCGGCACTCAGCACTGTCGCCTCCTCCGATTCTTTGGAGACCGGATTCAACACTTGCTTGATTCCAGCAATGTTCACGCCCTTTTCAATGAGCGCTTTAATTTCAAGTAGACGTTCCACATCATTAAACGAGAAAAGACGCTGATTTCCAGATGTACGAGCAGGCATAATTAGTTCATGCTGTTCATAATAGCGAATTTGGCGTGCTGTCAAATCCGTTAACTTCATCACGATGCCGATTGGAAACAAAGCCATATTTCTGCGAATTTCATCTCCCACCGTTCATCAACCTTCCTCTTTTATGCCGTTCTTTTCTTCATTCTATCCTCCGCACATAAACATGTCAACAGATGTCAGGAAAACTCACAAAAATATTTTATAGCTGCAGCAGACCTCTATCTATCATCGTTTGTAACGCCGTTATCGCACCTAACTTCGCATGCGCATAGGTTAACCCACCCTGCATATATGCTGTGTAAGGTTTGCGTATAGGTGCGTCAGCAGACAACTCCAGACTGCCCCCTTGAATGAACGTGCCAGCCGCCATAATGACCGGATGCTCATATCCAGGCATATCCCATGGCTCAGGAACGACATGGGCATCTACTGCCGAAGCCTTCTGAACCCCTTGCACGAACGCGATTAAATGCTCGGCGGAGTGGAATCGAATCGCTTGAATCAGATCCGTTCGCGGGCTGCTCCAATGCGGAGACGTTTCGAAGCCAAGCTCTTCGAACAGGGCCGCGGCGAAGACACTGCCGCGCACGGCTTGTCCAACGATGCTCGGCGCCAGGAACAGTCCTTGATACATCGAACGCGTCATCCCCAACATCGCTCCGACTTCGCCCCCGATGCCAGGAGCAGTGAGGCGGGAGGCAGCGGCCTCTACATATTGGCGTTTGCCTGCAATATAGCCGCCTGTCTCCGCAATGCCGCCTCCCGGATTTTTAATTAAAGAGCCCGCCATAATATCCACACCGACTTCTGTCGGCTCGTGCAGCTCCGTAAATTCGCCATAGCAGTTATCGACAAAGACGATTACATCCGGCTTGATCTCCTTAACTTGACGCACCATTTCAGCAATTTGCTCCACAGCGAAGGAGGCCCGCCATCCGTAACCGCGCGAACGTTGAATGCCTACCACTTTCGTTTGCTCCGAAATGGAGGAGCGCACGGCATCCCAATCGATTTCATCCGCATCCGTCAGTTCAACTTCATTGTATAGAACGCCCCAATCACGGAGCGATCCTTTGCCATCGCCGGTCTGCCCGATTACTTTATGTAACGTGTCGTAGGGCGTACCTGTAATATAGAGCAATTCATCGCCTGGGCGCAGCACCGCGAACAGAGCAGTACCAATCGTATGTGTTCCGGATACGAAGTGCGGCCGCACGAGAGCCGCTTCCGCGCCAAACACCGCAGCGTATACTTCATCCAACACTTCACGACCGCGATCATTGTACCCGTAACCTGTAGATCCCGCAAAGTGATAATCGCTGACGCGATGTTCCTGAAACGCTTGAATCACTTTCCATTGATTGCGCTCCGCAATATGTTCAATGCTGCGTACTTGCGCCACGATTTTTTCTTCCACTTTCTCGTCAAGCTGCATTAACTCAGATGTAAATTGCATCATGTTCATTCCCCTTATATGTGTGAAAGCACTGATGTGCCATCCTTATATTTCCCTATAACTGTCCAGTCTGTAACCATGCAGTTCCGCTTGCGATTTGTCCAGACGAACCTGCATGACTACATCATCATCGTCCACACCCTGCTCCAGCACCTCTCCCATTCGATAGGCCAGAGCAATCATGTCACCGCGGTCTGTCGGAATCCGATACGTTACCGTCTGTCCGACAAGCTGCTTCTGTACAGCTTGCCGAATCCGCTCCAGATCAGCCTCGTCATAAGCGCTAATCGTGAAGTGATTGCCGTTCTGTGGAAGAAGCTGACGCTGCTCTTCCGTGCACAGATCTTTCTTGTTATAAAGGACAATCTCGTTCTTGGCGCCCGCTCCAAGCTGCTGCAAAATATCCTCGACAACATTCATTTGATCCTCGCGCATCGGTGACGAGGCATCCACGACATGCAAGATCAGATCCGCTTCGTTCACTTCCTCCAATGTCGCCCGAAAAGCCGCAACGAGGTCATGCGGAAGGTTCTGAATGAAGCCGACCGTATCCGTCAGCACGACTTCCTGGCCATTCGGAAGCTCCCATTGCCGTGAAGTCGGATCCAACGTCGCGAACAATTGATTCTCCACCAACACATCAGCCAGCGCAAGCTGACGCAGCAAGGTCGACTTGCCAGCATTCGTATAACCGACCAGTGCCACCTGAATGACTCCGCTTTTTTTACGGCGTTCACGATGCAGGTTGCGGTGTCGAACCACTTCGTCCAACTGACGCTTCAAGTCAGTTATGCGGTTGCGAATGTGTCTGCGGTCAGTCTCCAGCTTCGTCTCCCCTGGACCTCGAGTCCCGATCCCCCCGCCGAGCCGGGATAGATTTTTGCCGTGCCCGGACAGGCGCGGCAGCAGGTAGGACAATTGCGCCAGCTCCACCTGAATAATCCCTTCTCTCGTCTTTGCGCGTTGTGCGAAAATATCGAGGATGAGCTGGGTCCGATCGACGATCTTTACATCAAGCGATTCCTCCAGATTGCGGACCTGGGCCCCAGACAGCTCCTGATCGAAGATGGCCGTTGTTGCCCCCAGCTCTTCGATGACCGCTTTCAGTTCTTGGACCTTCCCTTTTCCGATAAACCATTTCGAATCTTTCGTATCCCGCTGCTGCGTCATCGTCGTCAGCACCTCGACACCTGCCGTTTCGGCCAGCTGCATCAATTCTTCCAACGAATATTGCGGATCAATTCCGCTCCGCTTCACTTCATCGGTTATTAACGTGACCAGCACCGCACGGTCCTGTATATTTTGATTGGTCTCATAGTTCATTTTTCGCATGCAATCGAAATCTCCTTCAATTTCATGTTAGAAGCACGTCAAGGTCCGATACCCAGTATACCTTATTTCGGCTCTAAATTTAAATCATGAGGGATATGTATAAAAGCAGAAATACAAATCCATGCTTAAACAGCCTGTCGAGGGGGCTCGGCAGGCTGAACTTTATCATGATTGATGCTCACTTCTCCTTAATTGGGCACGCCTTCAATGATAGATACGTGAGTGGAGGTCGGCACGATTCTATTGAGCCTGAATCCGGACTGCTGGAGCAAACGCTCATATTCCGCTTGCGTCCGCTCTTTCCCTGTTGACATCGCGAGCATCTCCATATCGAGCAGTTTGCCAAAATGAGCCTCGTTGCCAGAAGCAAGCACGACTTCCAAGAGCAGCAGCTTGCCGTCTTCCTTCATGGCACTGCGGCAGTTGCTTAGGATCGAGATGGACTCTTCGTCGCTCCAATCATGGATAATGTGTTTCATCACGTAGGCTTCTCCACCCTGCGGCACAGATTCGAAGAAGTTGCCTCCCATGCAATCGCAACGCGCTTCCAGCCCCAAGCTCTTTATGTATTGCTTGGCACTGTCAATGACTGCGGGCTGATCGAACACAATCCCCTTCGTATGCGTACAAGATGTCAAAAGCTGCTCCATCAATATCCCATGCCCTCCGCCAATATCAACAACTGTGTCGAATTGCGAGAAATCATAAGCAGCGAGGACGGCTGGAATTATGCTCCGCGAGTAAGCGCTCATAGAGTTTTGAAAAATAAGCTCGGCCTCCGGGTGTTTAGCTAAATAGCTGAACACGTTCATGCCATACGAAGCTTCAAATGCGGAAACCCCTTTGGTCAGAGCTTCCAGAAAATGACCGGCCGGCTGCGAGTGCCATGGCTGCCCGTACATCAGGGCATGCGCGTACAGAGAATCGGGCGTATCAGAACGAAGAAACGATCCCAGCGGACCCAATTCAAATGTTTGTTCATCCGTCTCCCTGAAAATATCCTCATCGCAGAGGAAACGCATCGTACGGTACAGCATAGAAGCTTCTGTCTGTGTCAGACTGGCAAGATCTTGACAGGTACGCGGTCCTTCTGCCAGCAAATCGGGAATGCGCAATTGGGTTACGGCATATACCGCTTGTGATATGAGACTTCCTGCAAGCATACGCAACAATCGTTCAGATTCATTTAAATATTTGGGTACGACGATGGACATATGGATATACCTCCTAATATATGGTTTTGATACATATATTTAGTTCCATATAAACAGGTATATTCCTCCTTTTTCCTAATTAATTATATTTTCACCAATTCGCCTCTTACACCCAACCATTTACCCTCTAAAGACTAGATATTTTTTCCACTCCGACAGGTTCACTTTTTTCGCTCATAAGGAAATCTTCATAAGTCAGATTCGTCAGATCCTCTTTCGTTAGTTTTCTCGACTTTCTTATTAATCTCACTGCTTGATTCCTTATTGCTTTTTCGAGAAGGTTACGGACAAATCTAGCGTTACTGAAATTAAAGTTTAAATGTTTTTCCTGAGAAAGATGCTCTTTAATTTTATTTGTGGCTTCAGTAAGAATAATGTATTCTCTTTCAAAAGCCATTTTATAAGCGATTTTAACTAATTGATCAGTGGTGTAATCGGGAAACTCGACATGAATCGGAAATCGGGAAGGCAGTCCGGAATTGGTTTTTAATAGATTATTGATTTCTTTGGGATAGCCGGCAAGAATAAGGATGAAATCATTTTTATGATCTTCCATTGCTTTCACCAAGCAATCAATACATTCTTTTCCAAAATCTTTTTCCCCGCCACGTGCTAAACTATAGGCTTCATCCACAAACAGAATTCCCCCAAGCGCTTTTTTCACTACCTCTCGTGTCTTCTGCGCCGTGTGCCCGATATACTCGCCTACGAGATCCGCTCGTTCCACCTCCATCAGGTGGCCTTTGCTGAGCATGCCGAGCTGTTGAAACATTTTAGCCAATATTCGTGCCACCGTCGTCTTGCCCGTGCCCGGATTCCCCTTAAATAACATATGATACACTTGGGATTCTGATTGCAATCCTTCATTTTTACGCAACTGTTTTATTTGCAGCATCGCATATATTTGAAACACCAATTCCTTAACTTCTTCTAGTCCAATCATTTCATCGAGCTCTTTGAAGATTGCCGAAAAAGCTTCCATGTGTTGGTTTGTTTCTTTAACCGGAATTTCTTCGACAGTTCGAATCTGTTCGGGAGGAAAATTTTTAAAAACTACATTTATTTTTCTGGCTTGAGTCGTTATTAGACGGTTATCGTCAGTCACCAGTTACACCCCCCATCATATCCCTCAATTTGATCCGTATGTAAAAGAAATCTTCCTGATGTTCAATATATTCTAGTGTCGAACAGGTTATTAGCAGTTTAGCGCAGCCATAGTTCGTCCCATTTCCATTTCGTATAGGCGAGTGACTCGCGCGTACGGTGCCACGGAAGGAACAGCACCTTGCTCCCTGTCGTCTTGAGCTCCGGTTGCTCATACCCGAGCGCATCGGCAATCTCATAGGCTCTCGCCCCATGAAAGTCGTGTGTCATAATCGTCGCGCTCTTCCAGCCCTTTTCCTTCATAATGTCCTGGCTGAATTTTAAATTTTCCAGCGTGCTCGTTGCGTGCTTCTCCATCTCGATCCGGCTCGGCTCCACACCATGCTCAATCAAATAGTTCGCCATCCCCTCTGCTTCGCTCAACTGGGCATTAGGACGATCTTTGCCGCCGGTCACGATGAAATATTCGAACTTCCCCTGCTCATATAACTCCAATGATAGATCCAACCGTTCCTGCAGCGCCGGACTGGGCTTGTCTCTCCATAAAGATGCTCCCAGTACAATCCCTACTTCGGTAGGCTTCGATGAATTTGCGAAGTTGGCATATCCCGCTCCCCCGATTTTCCATTGCGTATACCCGAACCAAATCAAGCCGATCAAAATGCCCGCTCCTGCAATCCAGAGCAAGCGTCTCCACAATGAAACCTTATGTTTACCTCTGTTACGCAACCGATTCCCCTCCAGTTTAAAAAAAGAACGCGCAATGAGTGCATTGCGCGTTACACATGTTGTAACTTCATATTTTGATCTAAGCTGCGCTCCTTTACGGAGTCCCGCTTTGTTCTTCATCGGCGTCGCGGTTCTTCCGCCCGTTGTGACGTCCGTTATCCTTTTTGTCTTGACTATCCGATTGGATGCTGATCCTGTTATCGGCACCTTGGCCCTCCGCAGGTGGCGGATCAATCGAGTCACCGGGATCCGGTTCCACTGTTCCTGGAATCGTGATGGCGCCGTCGTCCGGATTGCCTCCTTGATCACCTGGATCGGTACCCGGATCCGGCTCTCCGGTATTGCCCGGATCAGGTTGGTCCGGTATTACCGGATCAAGCGGATTGTTCGGATCAACAATCGGTGGTTCAATCGGTTCGATCGGAGGCTCTACCTGTTCTTCCTCAATCTTCACCGTGACTTCATTGGATTTCTTCGATTCTTCGTTATTGCTCTCAGCCGTTACATAATACGTGTATGATTCGCCTGCAAATACGCCGATATCTTCTGCGTTGGTTACCTTCAAGCCGCTCAGAACACGGGCGTATTCTTTATCCTTGGACGATTTACGGTACACGTGATATACGATATTGTCGCCATCTACCGCGTTCCAGCTGAGCGATATCATCTTCGTATTTTCAGAATACGAAGCGTTCAACCCACTTACGGCTTTGACCGGTTCCGGCTTCTCTTCGACCTTATCTGGCTTGCCGAAAGAACCGGACTGTCTGTTCTTCAGCGCTTTGCCCATCACTTCACTGAACATGCGCGAAGGGACCCGGCTGCTCTCGTGCAGCACATGGTCGCGGTCGGTCTTGTCATACCCCATCCAGACGGCGGCCGTCCATTCTGGCGTATAACCGACGAACCATGCATCACGGTCGCCATTGCCGTTATAGCCCGGCACCGAATGCTGTGTCGTCCCTGTCTTGCCCGCCACCTGGCGTCCATCGATACGCGCTTGCTTGCCCGTACCATTCTTCACGACCTCCTGCAACATGTCAGTCATGTAGTAGGACGTCTTTTCGCTCATTACACGCTTCGGCTTCGGCACATGATATACATAGAAATCATGTGCCTTCCGGTCTGTAATTTTAGAAATGGAGTAGGCCGGATAATAATTGCCTCCATTCGCAAACGCGTTGTAAGCTTCGGACATGTTCAGCGGGGATACGCCGTGCGTCATCCCGCCCAGAGCGATAGACAAGTTATAATCGTCTTTCGTTAATGGGAAGCCCATATTTTTAGCAAAATCAAAGCCCGTCTTCAATCCAATCTCATTCAACAGCCATACTGTCGGAATATTTACGGAGCGCTTGACAGCCTCCTTCATTTCCATCGTGGCGCTATAGCCGCCCAAGTTGCTCGGACAATAGCCGCCGAAGCATTGCTTCTCGTTATTCAGCTTGGACCACGGAAACCATTCTCCGGTCTCCATTGCGGGCGCATAGGAGACGATCGGTTTGAACGACGAGCCTGGCTGGCGTTGAACCGTGGCGCGGTTCAACCCTTTGGTAATGTAGTCGCGGCCCCCCATCATCGCCATAACCGCCCCGTTCTTATGGTCCGTGATGACCATGGCTCCTTGCACTTTAATATCGTCTTTGCTCTTTTCGAACAATTCATCATTGTTAAAAGCGTTAAACATGATGCGCTGCGCAGACGCATCCATCGTCGTGTAAATATGGTAGCCGCCGCGGTTCAGCTCATCCTCGCTCAATCCAGTCTTATCGACCGCTTCCTTCACCACGTAATCGAGGAACGATTGGTAGGCATCCGTCCCATTTTGGTCCGTTTGCGTGCCGTCCTTCGATTCTTTCGGCTCATAATCCACTTCCGATGCTTCCTTCATTTCCTGTTCGGTAATATAGCCTTGTTCATACATAAGCTTCAATACGATCTGGCGGCGCTCCTTCGAGCGTTCCGGATTGTCGATCGGATTATAGTGGGACGGCGCTTTTGGTATCCCCGCCAGCGTGGCCAACTCCCACACTTCAAGCTGATTCAAGTCTTCTTTATCAAAATATTTGATCGCCGCCGCTTTGACTCCATAAGCGCCTTTACCGAAGTATATCCGATTCAAATACATCGTTAATATTTCTTCCTTCGTGAAGTGATTCTCCAGCGCCAACGCGATGGACACTTCCGTCGCCTTCCGGAAGAAGGTCTTGTCGCTCGTCAGGAACATATTTTTTGCCAGCTGCTGGGTTATCGTGCTGCCGCCTTCAACAAGCCGTCTAGATACAATGTCCTTGACCATCGCGCGGCCGATA
Organism: Paenibacillus sp. OSY-SE; assembly: GCF_000283315.1. Taxonomy (NCBI): domain Bacteria; kingdom Bacillati; phylum Bacillota; class Bacilli; order Caryophanales; family Paenibacillaceae; genus Paenibacillus; species Paenibacillus sp. OSY-SE. The sequence continues at coordinate 23,311 of NZ_ALKF01000165.1, forward strand.
GACCATAAATCGACGCCTTGGTGATCCTTGAACCGTCGGTCTTCAGTGGCGATAAAGGCATTGCGCAGCTCTTCAGGAATTTCTCGCGCCTCCGCAATCTCCCTATGCTCGATTCCCTTTCCAAGCTTGGCAAATTCATTGCCATTTATATCATAGACAGTGGAAACTTCGGCTAGCTGGAACATGTCCGCGTCTTTATATTCTTGCATGAGACGTTCGCCGTTCAACAGAATGAACAAGTATCCGCCCACCGCACAGAAAATGGCGAACGCGGCCGTAAAGAACATAAGCCAGAACGTTTTTCTCATAGACCACTTCTTGCGTTTTTTCGCTTGCTGCTGCTTCGGCTTTCCTTTCGCCGGCGTTCTTGTGCGGGAAAGCTGTGGTGTATCCTTATCTTTTGCCATCTACATTCGACTCCCTTATTCTCCTCGAATTTCTCTCTCTTTCTCTATAGAATGATAAATCCTTATTCCCTATACCCTATATGACCCGTAATGAAAAGAACAACCCTTCAGGGTTGTTCGGCAGCGGGCTCAATTATTTAGACGTGAAAGAGGGACAAAAAGTTTCATTTCTTTCTGCCCCTCTGCATGAAGCATCTACGCTTCGTTCTGATGATCTTGCATCAGGGATACGTTACGCTGCGGCGTAAACGTCGAGATGGCGTGCTTATATACCATCTGTTGACGTCCATCGCTGTCAATGACGATCGTGAAATTATCGAATGCGCGGATTACACCGCGAATCTGGAATCCATTCGTTAAGTACACCGTCACTGGAACGCTTTCTTTACGCAATTGGTTCAAAAAAGTGTCTTGAATATTAATAGATTTATTCATCGTCCGTACCCCCAATAATCATGAGATTGTGTTGAAATATATTCAACCTCTTACCGAAACTTTCCTGCTATGATCTTACAAATTTGTGTGAAATGTTTGTCTGTCTGTTCCGAGTCAGTAACATCAACCCATTCAAGGTCTGTCATTCGGCGGAACCATGACAATTGACGCTTGGCGAACCGTCTCGTATCTCGCTTTAACAGTTCGACAGCTGCATCTAATGACATTTCGCCTTCCAAGTAAGCGGCAATTTCCTTGTATCCCAATCCCTGCATAGATACAAGATTACGCGAATAGCCTTGTTCCAGCAATTGGCGAACTTCGTCAATCAAGCCTTCCTGCAGCATGATGTCGATTCGGGCCTCAATTCGTTTATAAAGCATCTGCCTGTCCATTGTCAAACCGATCATGCATAAATCATACGGTGATTCTCTCTTCTGACGGGCTAATTGAGATGATAACGGCTCTCCGCTCAGATGGAATACTTCAAGCGCGCGGATAACACGCCGCTGATCATGATGATGCAGACGCTCCGCCGTTATTGAATCCACTTCCTTCAACCGCTCATGCAGCGCTTCCGTGCCATGCGAAGCAGCGTAATCCGCCATCTGCTGCCTGAACTTCTCATCGGAACTGTTGTCGCCGAATTCAAATCCATAACAGAGAGATTCGACATATAGACCGGTTCCACCTACGATGAAGGGAATATGATTCCTCGCGGTAATTTCACTGATAAGCGTCCGGCCGCGATCTTGAAATTCTGCCACAGAAAAAGCTTCGTCCGGATCGTGGATATCCATCATATGATGAGGGATGCCTTCACGTTCCTGTACGGACAGCTTGGCTGTACCGATATCCATCTTACGGTACACCTGCATGCTGTCACCGGAAATAATCTCGCATTCATAATGCTTGGCAACGCTCAAACTCAGCTTGGTCTTGCCGACAGCCGTCGGGCCGACGAGGACGAGCAGCCTTGGTCTACTAAACGATGATATTGTCGGCAATGTCAATCACTCCATAAGCTAATTTCGATCCCGTCTGGACGACACGGTTAAAGCCGAGCCGGGCAAACTCTGAGCTGTTGCGCAGCTCTTTCATGACTACTCTTTTTCTCGCCACACGCATCGCTTCCGCAATCGCTTGACGAGATAGCGCTTCATGATTCGCCATCGTCCGCATCGGATTAAACGCGGACGAATGTGTAACCGGCTCCCTGAACATCGGATCGAAATATACGATATCCATTGAACGGTCAGGCATCGATTTCAACTTTTGGGAGTGGTCTGCGCGCTGCAATTCAATACGGCGCATCGCCTCATTGACCTCCACCACATCGCTTTCATACAGCTGCAATCCTTCGTGTACCAGCGTGAACAAAGATGGCTCGCTCTCCAATGCGACAACACGCCCGGCGGCTCCGACCGCTATGGAGAAGACGAGGGCATCCGCCGCAAATCCCGCCGTGCAATCAAGCACCTCATCTCCACATGTCGCGCCGCTTGCCCTAATCATCGAATCTGATTCACCGGCCAGAATTCGCTTCGCGCGCACAAACGCCATGCTGGGATGATAGGTCAATTCCGTAACCCCCAGCTGCGTGTAGCGTACGCTGTCATTCGTGTAGACAAGAAATTCATCATCGCCATATTTCCGTGTCAATCTTGATAGCGATTGCTTGCACCGCTCAACAAAGACATACCCGAAAGCATCTGCCGTGTGGCGAGCGCGCTCTTTGATGTGCGGGGATGAGAAATCACCCGTTGTGACAATCATTAGCTCCTCCTCATTATAAACGCTATGGAAAGGGAAACACAAATATCATCCTTTTAGAGGTTTTTCAAAAAGTCCCCTTTTGATCACGAAGAATCCCAAGTGGCCATTCGACGTGCTGAAAAGGGACCTTTTTGAACGCGCCCTTTTACATAACCCGTTTAAACATTTTCTCTAAATCATAGGTAGTAAAACGCACGACAATCGGCCTACCGTGCGGGCACGTATAGGGTTGACGGCACGTAGCGAGCCGGGCGAATAACGTCTCCGCTTCGGCATCCGACAGACGCTGGTTCGCTTTAATCGATGCTTTGCAGGAGCACATAATAGCCGACGCTTCTCGCAATTTCGCAATATCCGGCGCCTTTTCGCCCAATACCCAATCCGTCATTTCTTGAATAATCGATGTTTCCTGGCCCTTTGGGAACCAATATGGATGGGATCTGACCAGAAACGTCTGTCCTCCGAATGGTTCCATCTGCATACCAATATGCTCCAACAAATGCATACGCTCGCGAATACGCTCCGCTTCTGACGGCGTGAATTCCAACGTAATCGGCAGCAGCAGCTCCTGAGATGCTTGAGCCGGCCTGCCGAATTGCTCATAATAATATTCGTAATTAATGCGCTCATGCGCCGCATGCTGATCGATAAGATACAGCCCTTCTTCATTGGAAGCAATGAGGTAAGTGCCATGCAGTTGTCCGATCAACGATAGCGCAGGAAAAGGTGGCAATGTCGCTTCCTCCGACCGTTCGCCGCTGTCCATCCACTCTTTCCATGCTTCTCCGCTCTTCTTCGGCATATTGCCTGAGACAGAAGGGGGAACTCTATCCTTGAAGCCGCGTCCCTCCTGCTCCCCATACCGAGGCTTCGATTCATTGACGTAAGAAGCGCGCGCACCGGTTTCTGCAGGATGCTGAGCCGTTTCACTCTGCTTAGAAAATGTACTCTGTTGCTTCACTGCATCTTGCGGAACAACTGCACTGTGAGATGCCGCTGCATGCTGTTGAACAGACATGACGCTGTTCGTTAGAACAGTTGGCTTCAGCTCAGTACGAGACGCTACTGCCGCGGTCTTCGTCTCGGTTGGTACGTCCGCAGCATTTTCGGCCCCTTCCTGAGCTGCAGCAGCCACTGCTTGCGCCTCAGGGACGAAAGACTCAGGCGGTAAACTTGCGCCTTTGTTGCCAGACGAAGGAACCAATGCTCCCATCGGCTTCAGCTGCTGTTCATTGTTGGCATCCACAGTCGCGGCGGAAGCCCATTGCAGCTCCGTCTGCTCAACGAAGGTGCGCACCTTCGCTTTCGGGGCAGCCGCCTGCGGAATCAACTGCTGCTTCAGAAGCAGCTCCTGCAGCGTGCTCCCGATGAATTCACACAGCTCTGCTTCTTTGCTGAAGCGCACCTCCAGCTTGGCCGGATGTACGTTCACATCGACGAGCGTCGGATGCATCCGCGCCTGCAGCACAACCATAGGAAAGCGATTAATCGGCAGCAGCGTATGATAAGCGCGCAGCACAGCCTGATTCAACGGAAAGCTGCGCACATACCTGCCGTTCACGAACCACGACATCGCATTCCGGTTCGAACGTGTCATCTCCGGCTTGCCGATATAGCCCTCCAGCTCGAAGTCCAAATGCTCTGCCTTCACCTTCATCACGCTTTTAGCTGTATGGACGCCATATACTGCAGCGATAACCTGCAGCAAATCGCCATTGCCTATCGTCTGTAAGAGCGTATTATCATTATGCTTCAACGTGAAGGCAATGCTCGGGTATGATAAAGCCAAACGGTAAATCAAATCGGAAATATGCCCCAATTCGGTCTGAATTGTCTTCATATATTTCAAGCGCGCAGGCGTGTTGTAAAATAACTCGCGTACTGTAAATTCCGTACCTTGCATCGATTGCGCCGGCTCGAACGTCTTGATGGTTCCGCCTTCAATGACAAGCCGTCGCCCAAGGCCGCTGCCATCGGTGGATGTCACGACGTCCACCTTAGCCACGGCGGCAATACTCGCCAGCGCTTCGCCACGAAAGCCGAGGCTGCGGATAGCGAACAGATCTTTGCCTGTTAAAATCTTGCTTGTCGCATGCCGCTGGAACGCATTTTCTACATCATCGTCCCCGATCCCAGAGCCGTTGTCTTTAACTCGGATAAGCTGCAGCCCGCCCTCTTCAACCGTCACGTCGATGCGAGTGCTGCCGGCGTCGATGGCATTTTCCACTAACTCCTTAACTACGGAAGACGGTCGTTCAACCACTTCTCCCGCCGCAATCTGGTTAGCTATGTGCTCGTCCAATATTTTTATGACCGCCATGCTCGGATACCTCCTTATTCAACAAGCTTGACTTCACGTGTTCAGACGCCGCCTGGCTGCTATTGCTTCAATGCACGAGCTTGTCTCATCAAATCGTGCAGCCGGTTCATCGCTTCGAGCGGCGTCATCGACAAAACGTCCACTTCCTGCAGCTCGCGGATGAGCTGTGCCCCTTCACCTGCCGCGACAGCATTTGAAGCGTGCTGCGGCGTACCGGCTGCAGGGTGAGCTTGCGTCAATCCGTCATCTTGGCCAGCGTCATGCGAAGACACGGCTTCTGCAGCCCGCTCTGCCGCTGCTGCTGATTCGCCCCATCCGAATAGCGACAGCTGCTCCACACCATTCGCGCTCACGTGTGCTTCTGCAGTCGCAAGCGATGCAGCAGCACCCTCTGCTGAGCCCTCCGCTGCACCAGCTGCTGGCAAGCTCGATGGCCCATCTAGCAGGGACTCTGCTGCGGTCCGGGGCTCATACTGCTTCAACAGGTCATATGCGCGTGTAATAATCGAATCCGGAATTCCGGCAAGACGGGCGCAATAAATGCCGTAGCTTGTGCTCGCCGCGCCCGGAATCAACTTGCGCAAGAAAGCAACTTGATTGCCGCTTTCCTTCACAGCCATGCACACATTTCTTAAGTGAGGCAATCGTTCCTCCAAATGCGCCAGCTCATGGAAATGAGTTGACACGAGCGCTTTGCAGCCAATCTCATCGTGCACGAATTCAATGACAGCTTGCGCTATGGACATCCCTTCGCTCGTCGATGTCCCCCGCCCCAGCTCATCGATGATGACAAGGCTGCGCCGTGTGGCTTTCGCCGTCATTACTTGAATGTCCATCATTTCGACCATGAACGTGCTCTGGCCGCCAATTAGATCGTCCGCCGCCCCGATGCGGGTGAAGATGCGATCGATAATCGGCATCTCCGCCCGTTCCGCTGGAACGAAGCAGCCGATCTGCGCCATGATGGAAATAAGCGCAACTTGGCGCATATAGGTGCTCTTCCCTGCCATATTCGGTCCTGTAATGAGCAGCATCCCAGCTTCCGCCTCTTGCAGCAGCGTGTCATTGGCCATGAAATTGCCGCTTTGCATAACCGCCTCTACGACAGGGTGGCGCCCCGCATCAATATGCATGTCATAGCCGTCGTTAAGCTGCGGACGGACAAATCGTCTCGCAGCGCTCACATTGGCCAAAGATTGATACACATCGATCTCAGCCACCGTCTCCGCCAGCGTCTGCAACCGGCGAATGTGCTCGGCGACGCGCTGCCGCAGTTCGCTGAACAGCTCGTACTCGAGTCCGACCATTTTATCTTCCGCTTCCAGTATGAGCGATTCCTTCTCCTTCAGCTCGGCTGTGACGAACCGTTCCGCATTGGCGAGCGTCTGCTTCCGTTCATACCGGCCTTCTGGCAGTGCAGCTAGATTGGACCGTGTCACTTCGATGTAGTAACCGAACACCTTGTTGTATCCGATTTTCAGCGACTTAATGCCCGTCGCTTCCCGTTCTCTCCGCTCCAACTCCGCAATCCAGCGCTTACCGTTCACACTAGCCTCACGCAGCTGGTCAAGATAATCGTCACAGCCTGGCTTAATTAAGCCGCCGTCTCGAACCGAGATAGGAGGCTCGTCCACAATGGTGTGCTCAATCCATTCCAGGATATCCTCACACGAATCCAGCTCCGCCACCCGCGCTTGGAGCGTCGTCGAGGACGTGTCCGCACAGAGCTGCTTCAAGGCTGGAATTTTGTGCAGCGATGCTTTTAATGCCACCAAATCGCGACCGTTCGCCGTACCGAAGGCGATGCGGCCGACCAAGCGCTCCAAATCATATATGGAAGCCAACTGCTCGCGGATATCTTCACGCCAAATCATCTGATGATAAAGAGTCTCCACAGCTTCGAGACGCTCATCAATAGCGCGGCGATTCATTAAAGGCTTGTCAATCCAGCGACGCAAGAGACGCGCCCCCATAGATGTCTCCGTGCGATCCAGCAGCCAGAGCAAAGAACCTTTCTTCGCCCGCTCGCGTACCGTCTCCGTCAGCTCTAAATTGCGCCGCGTAAAAGAATCCAGCACTAAGTATTGGTCAGGCTCATATGTGCGAATCTGCGTCAATTGGCTTAAAGAACGCTTCTGCGTCTCAGATAAGTAAGCCATGAGCGTCGCTACCGCCTGCTGGCGCTCCGGCTCCAAGCGAGTCATTTCCGCTTCTCCGAATTGCTTCTGCGCCAACGACTCATCCAGCCGTGCCCATGAAGTAAAGAGCACCGACTGATTCCACGCCTTCGCAATCGGCTCTGCTTGCTCCAGCAGTCCGCTTGAGCCGATAATTTCGGTCGGCATATATACATTCAACTCATCAAGCAGCCACGAATGGGATGCAGGAGCAGATGTCACGACCATTTCCCCCGTAGACAAGTCACAGGCAGCCAGTGCGTTGGCGCCCTCATGCTCGGTCAAGCATACTAAGTAATGGTTCGATTTCTCATCAATCAATTTGCCTTCCATGACAGTGCCCGGCGTGACGATGCGCACGATTTCGCGCCGCACGACGCCTTTCGCAACTGCAGGATCCTCCACTTGTTCGCAAATGGCGACTTTGTACCCTTTTTCAATCAAGCGTTGAATATAGTTTTCGGCTGAATGATACGGCACTCCGCACATCGGAATGCGTTCTTCCCCACCGCCTTCTCTACCGGTTAACGTAATCTCTAATTCTTTAGCCGCCCGAATGGCGTCATCAAAAAACATCTCATAGAAATCCCCGAGACGAAAGAACAAAAATGCGTCTTCAGCTTGTTGTTTAATCGACAAATATTGTTCAATCATCGGCGTATGTTTCGCCATAAGCAACCTCCGCTACCATGAATAGAGTTTTATTATATCAAAAAAAGAGCATATACTCACGCCGCATATCTTTTCTTCTAGTGCGTATTTAAACATCCCTCTATACTATTTGCCGTGCAGCCATGCGGCACGAATGTCATCATTCTCGTTCCAGCGCCAACCTGTGTTGATTCGCGTATACAGAGAACGGATGGCTTGAATGTCCGCGTGGACAGGTCGGGAAACACCCGATATGTTGCTCCCCATTTCAGTCTCCAGCGCGTCCAACACTTCTTGAAGCAGCGCAAGCGCCAACGGACGCAGCTCTGTCCCCGCCTCTTCTTCGCTGCACCGATAATAGCGCCGCACAATCTCCGCGCGCACGCTGTCTCTTCGCGCAAGCTTGGTCCCATGCACGACAACAGTATGGAATAAAGTAAGCACTTCCAGCGTCAACTGCGGACTCCCCAGGAAGCTTGGCAACGTACGGTATTCGAATCCGCCTTCACCGCCATGCTCCTGCAAGCGCACGTCTCCGAACGTGCCATACTTAGGCCGTCGGCGCAGCGCCCCATGCGAGTCCTCTATTAATGCTAACGGAAGTGCGACATATGTATCAAGCATGCGAACGAGATCGCTCGTCAGAGCGATGCCGCTAACATGGATATGTCCGCCAAGCGCAAAGGTCCCGAGCGGTTGACTCCCGGCGAGCCATACCAGCGAGATACCGTCTTCGTCCTTCGCTCTTATTAGGCGGGCAGCCCGTACCATGGAATCGCGCAGGTGCTGCAGCAGCTGCGCCGGAGTCGTTGCAGGCTCTGGACGCAGCTCCATGAGCGGATAACGTAATTTGCCTTGAATGCGCACCGCATCACATCCGGCCCCCCCGCCTCGCGGCAAATACCGGATTGCCGGAACTATTTTGCGGCGCCCCGGATGATACAGAATTAGTTCCATATCGAGACCGAGCTTCAACGACGTCTTCGACTCATTCCGGCTGCTTGCAGTCTCCGCCAGCGTCATGGACCATGCGGCGATGTACCGCGACATGACCCACTCAGGGAGACGCCGCGGCGCCGGCTCGACCCGCTCGATAACGTCCCCCGCTTGCGGTTCATCCACAACGCCTGCTGGCCATTCAGCATTATGCTGCATCTCCTGAGAATGATACCGGAGCGTAATCGCGGCGATATCCCATCCGAGTGCATAAGCTGCACGCACCGCCATACGGCCGAGCCGCCGATACGGAGGCTGTGACCAATCGTCAAGCGGAAGGTAGCTGTACCCGCCTTGCGGCGTGCGTATGCAATGAGCAGCAGCGGCGACTTCGCATTGATTCACCCAGAAGCACAACGTCCGAACAAACCGCTGGCTGTTCTCAATAGGATATGGCTCAGACCATACCGCTTCGTCCGCGATCGGAAGTCCCCATAAGCGCAGGCGCAGGCGCATCGTGCGGTGATTCCAAGATTGGGCGAAGCGGTTCAGGATGATCATCCTGTGCTGTGTCCCAGTACGCACAGCACGCTTGGTTAACTCCTGCAATACCTCCTTCTTGTGAGAACGACGCATCCACAGCACAACGAGACAACCTTCATCCATTCGGTCGGGCCCCAATTCCGTCAGCCGATTGTTTTGCGTGCACAATGCGGTCGGGATTCCGGTGCCGTTCCACATTTGACAGACCCTGTCATCGTCGGTCAGCAGCTGGATAGAATGAGGAATCGCTCCAGCTTTCACTTGGCTCCCCCCTCTTTCTTGCCGTTAGTCAAGCATCACATTTTAATTAAAAAAAAGGAGGGCTCCCGCCCTCTTCGATAATGATATTGCTGCATATTCTAAAATATGAAGTACAACAGATGAGGACTGAAGACTGTCGACAGAACTCGTGACTCATCCACCATGCGCATGTTGGTTGAGAGTTAAAAAGGAGAATGAAATTAGAAAAGCGCCGCAAACGTGAAGGGCTTGCGGCGATGACTACAACTCCTCATCCGACAAGTCCGGGTCTAAATCGTCGAAACCGTCATCCTGGCTGCCAAAATCATAGTCTTTATCTTCAAAGTCGAGGCAACCGTTCGGACATACGCGTACACATACTTTTGTCTCTGCCACCATTTCCACGGCGAATTCACGCTCTACGCGAATCATGACGCCGGTTCCGCTTGACGATACACTCGCCTCTACACAGTTCGGCTCTTGAAGCGCTTCCGCCGACACTTCCTCCGTAGCGGCACGATGCTTCGGATCAACATACGACAATGGAACGAGATCGACATACGACACCGTTTCTTTCGCAACATCCGTTTGGGAATTGCTATTGTACGAATACCAGATGTTGATGTCGTAAGTACCGATGACCTCAATGCCATCTCCTGCCCGCACCGATTCATATTGATGGTTTATAATCCATGCCCCCAATATGCTAGTCGGATGATGAGGCGGAGTGACCGTATGTGTGACGACGGAGAACTTACGACCTTTGCCGCAGATTGCTTTTGTGATGATTTGCCGGCAGTGGTGTTTATCTGTAATTGCCATCCAATGGACCTCCTCCATACAATCATTCAATTAAAGTGTATGCAGGACATTCGTCTAGGGTGACAAAAATTTTTGAGAGGCCTTTCATTTTTTAAAAGAATAAAAATGCTTATGGTGACGCGGTTTACAGTGCAGCTCGTAACCTTTTCTTGTCTTTTTTCGCTATTTTTAAATATTGCTGCAGTTCCCGGTTCACTTGCAAGACCGCAGCGCGAACCTCAAACTCCTGCCGTGTAGCAGGCAAATCCATTTCACGAAAGACGCCTTCCAGCTCAATTAGAAGCTGCTCGGTCTTGCCCGTATAATGCGGTTCCTTCACATCGTCGCTCAATTGGTCGAACAAATCCGCGACCAAATAGCATTGCGGCAGCGATTGGAACACCTGTGATAGCAGTTGGAGCATACTCTGCACATTCTCCAGCTGCGCTTTGCGCATATAAAAATAGACAAGCCATTGCTCATCCGTTCGAATTTCCTCCGTGCGCAGCAGGCGATTCTCCAATGCTTTCGAAGCGATCGCAATCCCTTCATTCACCTTCGCATCCGCTTCAATAATTTCTTGACCGTCCCAAATATAAGAAGAATCACGCAAATTCCGGCTGATTTGAATAAAAATACGTGAAAATTGTTCATCTACCTCCTTACGAATATGAACAAGCTTCTCTTCTTCATTCGGCATATAGACGAGATTGACGAGGGTGGCGGCGCCCAATCCGATCATGAGCAGCAGCACTTCGTTGAATATCCCGTGCAGCGTCAATGCACCCGAGCCGTATATATGAAATACGACGACGGAACTGGTAACAATGCCTTCCTTAAAGTTAAGGCGGGCAATGATGGGAAAGGCAAGCAAAATATATAGGGCAAGCACCCATAATTGAAACCCTAGCACTCCGAACAATGTAGCGGCCAGCAGAAGGCCGACCAATGAGGCTAGAAAGCGTGCGGATACCGTCTTCACACTGCGCTTGCGCGTTACGTCCACACCTAATATGGCAAGCAGACCCGCTCCAAGCGGATTCATCGCACCGATAAGATCGGCGGTGATGATAGCGAAGATAGAAGCGATCGCCGTCTTAATGACACGAACTCCGACAAATCCAAACACCATGATATGTACTCCTTCATCATTCCAGTCTATAAAAGGTAATTCAAAAAGTTCCCCTTTGAACACGCACTTTAACGCATTCCGATATTTTATTATATCGACTTCCCTCCATAGTTGCAAAAAAAGAGAAATGTCTTATTTTGACATTTCTCCATGCTTGTTAGCCAGGAACGTTATGATCGGCGAATCAGTTTCCGTTCCAAAAAAGCGACCGCTTTGTACATCAATGTGGCTACAACCGCAATGATAACGAGTGACGACATGACGAGCGTAAAGTTAAATACTTGAAATCCGTAAATGATTAAGTAGCCCAATCCCACCTTGGAAACGAGAAACTCCCCGACAATAACCCCGACCCAGGCCATCCCCACATTGACCTTTAACGTAGATACAATCGCCGGGAAAGAAGCCGGAAGAATGACTGTGCGGAAGATGACGCTCTTGCTTCCTCCGAACACACGCACGACCTTAACATAGTTCGGATCCACCTCGCGGAAGCTGTTATAGACGACAAGTGTCGTTATGATAACCGTAATGGACAAGGTCGTGGCGACGATGGCTGTGAAGCCTGGACCGAAGCCGACGATGAACAGCGGACCCAGAGCCACCTTAGGCATGCTGTTGAATACGACCATATAGGGGTCCAACACGCGCGCGAGAAATTCCGACCACCAAATCAATACCGCAAGCAGCGTGCCGAGTACCGTGCCAAGAAAAAAACCGACCACCGTTTCGCCGACCGTCATGCCGAGATGAGGCCAAATCGACCCATTGGCAAAATCCTGCACAATCTGCGTCCATATTTTGCTCGGATAACTGAACAACAGCACGTCGATCCATTTGAAGCGGCCCGCTAATTCCCAGAGTCCTACAAATGCAATTAATATGATAAATTGCGTCAGGGAGACGGTCGTGGCGAATCTGCGGCGCCGCTTGCGATAGCGGGCATACGTCTGTTCGACCATACTGCGGGAGTCAGGAAATTCGTCTGCGGCGCTGTTAGCCTCCGTTTGCTTTGCCATCGATCCCCCTCCGATCCGACGCTTCTAATTCTTTCCACAAATCATGAAACAGATCATTGAATCCCGACTGTTCCCGTGCGTAAAAAGGCTGGGTTTCCCGAATCAATTCCGGCACATCGAATGCACGCCGGATACTGCCAGGATCTCGGTTCAGGACAATGACCTGATCGCTGACCGCAATCGCTTCTGACAGATCATGCGTCACGAGCACCGCCGTCTTGCGATGCGCCTTTAATGTTTCTACAATGAGATCTTCCAGCTGAAGCTTCGTCTGATAGTCAAGTGCCGAAAACGGTTCATCCAACAGCAGCAGCTCTGGTTCGGTTGCCAGCGTGCGCACCAAGGCCACTCTTTGTCTCATGCCGCCGGATAACTGATGAGGATAGAGTGACTCTGTCCCTCCTAATCCCATACCGTCCAATAGTCTGATTACGCGTTCCTTCGAGGCCGAATTCAACCGCTTCGTCAATTCCAGTCCGGTACAGGCATTTTCCAGAATGGTTCGCCATGGAAATAAATAGTCCTGCTGCAGCATGTAACCGACACGCGGCGAAGGGCCGTTTACAAGCTGGCCGTACACGAACGCACTGCCGTAGGTCGGCTGCATAAGTCCTGCCATAATCGAGAGCAGCGTCGTCTTTCCACAGCCGCTCGGACCGACAAGGCTTACAAATTGCCCCGGCATGATGGTGACGGACAGTCCGTCGATAGCGAGCTTCGCTTCACGTTCCGTTACATACACATGCGTCACTTGCGACAATTGTACCGCTGGAACCATATGTCCGCCCCCTTTCCCAACTCTGTTCCTTCACGCGCCTCATTTTATTTAACCTTCTGCTTGGCATCCTGAGCGAATTCGTTGTTCACAATCTGCTTCAAGCTGATCCGCTGCTTCAATTCTCCGGCAGCTTCAAGCACGTCAAGCAGGTTGTTCCATTCCTTCTCCTCCAGTATCGGATCGGTGGCGAAAGAGCCTTGATCCTTATACCGCTTCACGGCACTAACGACGATATCCCGATCTGTATCTTTAAAGTAAGGCATAATTACATCCGTTATCGCTTCAGGTGATTCCGAATTCACCCAACGCTGTGCCTTAACTATCGCATTTGTAAATTTCTGAACCGTTTCTTTATTTTTCGTAATAAAGCTTTGCTTTGTCATAAATACGGTATACGGCAATTGGCCGCTTTCCACACCAAAGGATGCGACCACATAGCCCTTGCCTTCCCTTTCAAAAATGGAAGCTTGCGGTTCGAACAACTGAACATATTCCCCGGTACCTGACGCATACGCGGAAGCCACGTTCGCAAAATCAATGTTCTGGATTAACTCCAAATCTTGATGTGGATCGATTCCGTTCTTTTTGAGCGTAAATTCTCCGGCCATTTGCGGCATCCCGCCCTTGCGCTGACCAAGGAACACGCTTCCTTTCAATTGATTCCAGTCGAATGAATCCGTCTTCGTCCGCTTCATTAAGAACGTTCCATCCGTCTGCGCCAACTGTGCGAAGTTAATGACCGGATCCTCGGTCCCTTGCTGATATACATATATCGACGTCTCCGAACCGACCAACGCAACATCTATGCCGCCGGACAACAGCGCAGTCATCGTTTTATCCCCGCCAAAGGTCGTCTGCAGCTCCACATCTAAACCTTCTTCTTCAAAGAAACCTTTGCCGAGCGCCACATATTCCGGCGCATAAAATATGGAACGGGTCACTTCTCCGACTCTCACCTTGATGCGGTCTCCTCCGCTACTACACGCGCTCAACACAATAGAAAATATGAGGACTGCGGCTAATGCGAATACACCCAATCGTTTAGGCATCATAATCATTCCCTCCTCTGCTTCTTAGTCAAGTCCCATGTCTGACAAACCATCAGTTTGCCATGTCGAACGGATATTGCAGTCTATGCATCATACTTACAATTGGTTATTGGCCCGTTTACGAAAAAAACGCATTCCCTTCTTTTCGAAGGGAATGCGCTTCTGCTGTACGCTGGTACAATTTATCTGCTTTTGACCAATATATTAACGGCTTCTTGAATCACGTCGTCCGGATCGTTGCCCTGCTCCAGCTGCTCTCGCACGCAGGAAGCCAAATTCGCGCCGATGACTACTCCAATTGCGCGGTCCACTGCAGTACGAATCGCCGTAAGCTGGGTAACAACGTCCTTGCAATCCTTTTGCTGCTCCATCATGCTGAGCACGCCGCGAACTTGCCCTTCCACACGCTTGAGCCGATTTTTAACTGAATCATGATATTCCATCTCATACCTCCTTCCCATCGAGCGGCAAACCTCTATTCAATATGATACATAAAGCATACCTTGGCTTCGACTTCGGTTCAATAGGACGCGCTTTCCGACTCATCAGGCCACCAGGCTTGGCACCTTGTTCAACGCGTTTTTCAAAATCTCGACATACTGCCGTTTTGTACAAGAAGGTGCGTCCTTCTGTATAATAAGTATTATTCGGGTTGCCGCCGTTTTTTTCAAGTGCCTCATTGGAAGAACCGAGCGCGTGTTTGCTTGGCTCAGAGCCCCCGCTTTGAATCAATATTTTCGTCAGGTATGCGCTATATTTCCATCTGCTGGCGAATATCTCTGTCTTAGAAGAAGCCGTCAAAAAAATGAAAACGCAGCCCCGAAGAGCTGCGTTGTGTGATAATATGGCGATATTATATACCGTAGACGTCCTTCGTCTTCTCTGTCAAATAATCGACCAAGTACTGCGGATTCAGCGCCTCGCCCGTCACCTTCATGATGATTTCCGACGGGGTCAGCAATTTGCCGTACTGATAAATTTGCTCGGACAACCACTCTTTAATCGGGAGCAATTGGCCTTGCGCAATCGTGTCGTCGAAAGAAGGCATTGCCTTGCGCATTGTATTCATAATCTGTGCGGCATACATGTTGCCGAGCGAGTAGGAAGGGAAGTAACCGAAGCCGCCGCCTGCCCAGTGCACGTCCTGGAGCACGCCTTCACCGGCGTTCTGCGGACTGACGCCCAGGTAGGACTCATATTTCTCTTGCCATACCCGTGGCAAGTCATCAACCGACAGCTCGTCATTGAAGAGCATCTTCTCGATCTCATACCGGATAATAATATGTAGGTTGTAGGTGACCTCATCCGCTTCAATTCGAATAAGGGAAGGCTCCACCCGGTTGATTGCGCGGTAGAACATGTCCCCGGTTACATTCTGCAGCTGAGTCGGGAATAATTTTTGCAATGATCCATAATAGTGCTGCCAGAACGGGCGGCTGCGGCCGACTACATTTTCCCAGAACCGTGACTGTGATTCATGAATTCCCATCGACGTACCGCTCGAGAGCGGCGTCCCTGCGAACTCTTTGCTAATATTTTGCTCGTAGAGCGCGTGGCCCCCTTCATGCAGCGAACTGAAGATGGCGCTGGCCACATCGTCCGTCTTATAGTTGGTCGTAATCCGCGCATCACCCGGATTCAAGCCAATCATGAACGGATGCACACTTTCATCCAATCTGCCCGCATCGAAATCGTAGCCCATTTCTTTCAACAATTGAAGACTAATCACTTTTTGGCCTTCAATAGGGCACTCGCGATACAGGAACTCGAATTCAGGCTGCGATGAAGCCTGAACGGATTGTACAAGCGGAACTAACGAGTCCCGCAGCTGACCGAACGTCTCATCCAGCTTAGCTACGGTCATCCCAGGTTCATACATATCGAGCAAAGTGTCATAGCGCGTATCTTTAACGCCCCAGTAATCAATGAATTGCTGAGTCTTCGCTACAATATCCCGTAAATACGGCTTGAACATCTCGAAGTCGGCTTTCTCCTTCGCTTCTTCCCACACTGTCTCCGCATGAGACGTAAGCACGACATGCTCCTGATACAGCTCTGGCGGAATCATGCGGCTGCGGTTAAATTCCTTGCGGGCATCCGTCACCATCTTGCGATCGGCGGCGCTTAACGCTTCGAATTGCTCCGGCTGCTCAAGCGCATCCAAGCAGCTTCCCATCTCGTTCGATACGGACAGCTTGAACATATCGCCTGACAGGACGCCAATCGTCTGCGCGCGCTGCTCGGCGCCTTTGCGCGGCGCGCCGGTGCGCAAGTCCCACTGCATCAGGCCGATCGCTTCTTCATAGCTCTTCAATTTTCCAGTGATATTATGAAATTGCTGCAAAACCGATTGATTTTGTGTACTCATGTTCCATTCACCTCTATTTACGTAATCCCTTTCCTCTTGATGATACGTGGTGTAAACGATATAATCAACTTTCAATAACGGTTGTATCGCGTAAAGGAGCTGGAACAGATGTCCGTTATAATTCAAATTACGGAAGCGGCCGCTTCCGCGCTAGCGAACCGGCTTGTCCCATCCTGCTCTGGGAAAGGAATCATCAAGCTTATTTATGATACGGACGGTTGCGGCTGCGCTGTCAATGGAGTGCCGGCCTTGTGGCTGATCGATGAGCCTGCCCCATTCGATCTGGCCGTGGACACGAATACCAGCTGGACACTCGTGATGGATAAGCATCAGATGGTGTTTTTCGATGAGGCGCTCGTTCTGGACGTGAGCGGCACGACAGGAATGTTCAAGTTGAGCAGCACGCAGCAAATTTATTCCACGCACGTCGCATGCGAAGATCATCGCAGAGCTCATGCAAACTAACAGGTTTGGAGGAACCGCACATGTCCAATATGTTCAATATTTTGGATTACAATCGTCAATTTGTGGATAGTAAACAGTACGAGCAGTATTTGACCGACAAATTTCCCGACAAGAAGATGGTCATCATCACCTGTATGGATACGCGTCTGGTCGAGCTGTTGCCGCGGGCGATGAATTTGCGCAACGGCGATGTCAAAATCATCAAAAACGCAGGCGCTATCATATCGCAGCCGTTCGGGAGCGTCGTGCGAAGCGTGCTGGTCGCGATTTATGAATTGGAAGCGACCGAAGTAGTCATCGTCGGCCATTATGAATGCGGAATGACCGCGCTCAACTCCCAAGGCATTATCGATAAAGCGAAGGAGCGCGGGATCGAAGATGTCGTCCTCGATACGTTGACGAACTCCGGCATCAAGCTACATCATTGGCTGCGCGGCTTCGATAACGTGCACGAAGGCGTGCTGAACAGCGTTCGCATCCTGCGCAAGCACCCGCTCCTGCCACCGGATGTGCCGGTTCACGGTATGGTCATCCACCCAGACACCGGCGCGTTGGAATGGATTGCGGACGGTTATCGCTATTTGGAAGAGCAGAACTCCGAGTCTTCGCACGAAGAGCATTCTCCTTCCGCCACTCGTTAAGCCGTTATCGTAACGGGAAAAGCTCCTGCTTCAGAACCATCGTTCTGTGACAGGAGCTTTTATTGGTTGTTCATTCACATGCCTGCAGCGACTGCTCGAGCGCAGCCGTGTCCATCTGTTCACCGATGACGACGATAACGTCCTTCACATCACCTTGCGGCGTAATCGGCACAAATTCGGTTGCGCGATAAGCAAACTGAAACATATATCGCTTTGTCGTGTCCGTGAAGGAAACGATGCCTTTCGCCCGGTACACATTCGCGGGCAGCGACATCAGCCACTGTTCAAATCGTTCGCTGTCGACAGCGCGCGGCATCGTATAGGTCCATACGGTTACGGCATCGTGAGTATGATGATGGTGGTGCTCACCTGCGGAGGAATTCGACTTGCCAGCAGCGGTATGGGAGAATTTCGCATCCATGCAGCTTCTCCACAGTTCCGGTTCCACCTTAGCATGACTTGTAACCTCTATTCGAGCGCCGGCATTCCATTCTCGCAAACGCAGTTTAACCGCTTCAAGCTGCTCCACTGTTGCGAGATCTGCTTTGTTAAGCAGAATCAGTTGAGCGGCGCGAACTTGTTCTTTCAACAAATGCATCATTTTGCGGTTGCTCGTCCCGCGCTCCGCTCCCGAGTCCGGGATGAATAGATCGGCTAAATGCTTCGCATCCGCCAACGTAACGATGCTCGTCAGCACGACGTTCGTGTAGAGCGAGATTTCCGTTATCGAATCCACGAGTTCCATCGGTTCAGCAATCCCCGTGCATTCCACATAGATGATATCGGGTTGTTCCTCTTGAACCAATTCGTACAGCTTCAAGCCGAAATCTCCCCGCATGGAGCAACAGATACAACCATTCAGCATTTCCTTCATCGCAACGTCAGCTGGCAGCAGCTGTCCATCCAAGTTCACTTCGCCCGCTTCATTCATGACGACCGCAGGCTTCAACCCTTGTTCCATGCTCCACTGCAGCCACTGCTTCAATAAGGTCGTCTTACCGGTACCGAGGAAGCCGGATAAGATGACAACGGGAATCGTCGTATTATTATTCTGTTCGTGAACGGACATGATTGCATTACCTCATTTCATCTAGTGCAAAAATTGATTGTGGTCTTCTCTGTTCCCATCACATGATACAACCTTCATACTAAGGGCGCAACAAAGGCCTTGGCCACAGCCAAAAAGCGGTACAGAAAGAAGGTTCAAAGGAAGGGAACTTGCTAATTGTGATAGAATATATATACAAAAAAAGAAGTTGTGAAATAGAGTATTGCAATTATGTAAATCATTACATATACTATCATTGGAGACTTGTTCAAAACAGATGCAATAAGGAAAGTATGCCGTCTAGCAGCAAGTCATTCTGTGGAGGTGTTATTATGCTCAATACGTTATCTTACGGATTACTCGGACTGCTCGCGAGCGAATCTTGCTCTGGATATGATTTAATGCTGCGCATTCAACCGTTCTGGCAGGCTAAGCACAGTCAAATTTATCCCCTGTTAGCCAAGCTGGAACGGGAAGGGTTCGTTCAATATGTCCGCATCGAACAGCGGGACAAGCCAGATAAGAAAGTATATTCCTTAACCGAGAAAGGTACCGAAGCTGTTCTCGAGTGGCTGGGCGAACCGCCTGCAGAACAGAGTTCGCGCGATGAATTGAGCTTAAAGACGAAGTGCATTTGGATGACGCAGCGCGACATTTCGATCCCTTTATTTTTAACCCGTCTGAAGCAATTGGAGACGAGAACCGCTTATTATGAAAAATTGCTCCAACGCATTCCTGAGGAAGAACGCCACGTGCATTCAAAGCATTTTGGCGATTACGTGCTTCTTCACCGCGCCATTTCATTGGCCGGAGCGCAAATCGAATGGTGCCGTTGGGTTGTCAATATGCTGGAACAAGAAGAAGAGCTATCTTGAGAAATATCCGTCCCGCTCTGTGGCGCTCCACGTGCAATAGAGCGGGATGATTAGCATGATTCAGCTCCTCTTTCCCTTTGCTTAAGACGATGCGCTTCCGCCCGTGCGGCTATCACGTCTTGTCGATCACGAAGCATATGTCGATGAACGACATCGTCCATTACATGACTATTCGTTGAGCACCATGTCCACCCTCGGTGTTCACATTGCTCCTGGCACTGCTCACACAAGTCTGGATCAGCAATCGGCAGATTCCATTCCTCATAGTCAGGACGGACCGATATTCTCTCACCTGCTGTCCCTGATCTATTCAATTCTGTCAACTTGGCCTCTAATTGGCTTAACAATTGCTCTCCATCCAACCCAAGGTCGTGCCAAGGAACTTGATTGGCGTGCGACATCGCGCTTCTTAGCATTTTACACGCGCCTGCTGTATTCCCTCTGCGCTCATGATATAGACCTACGGCAATCTGGACTAGCGTGAGCCACCACTGCTTACGTTCCATCGACGTCTCAGCCTTCCACATTTCTTCCATAATCTCATGGCATTCGAACCAATCCCGCGACCCGTGAAAGTGCAGTAAATACTCGATATAAGGTTTCGGATAATGCATACCTTCTCATCCTCCGACAGCATATTAATAACTCATTTTTCAACAACCATTTATACTATATATTCGACACAGATGCAGGTTGCTTTTTAATAATAACATATATCGAATAGTTAACGTGTTTTGAACACGTATTAACAGCATAACGAGAGTTGCAAATTGTAAATGTTTTTCATCAAATCAACTTTTTTTGAAACCTCACCATACTCCGTTCGTATTAGGTATCGGATGATATCTATTCTTCTATGAGGAGGCAATTCATGCGTAAGTGGATTATGGTTGTTATGGCATTCTTTCTTATTTTTGCGGTAACTACACCGTCTATGGTAGATGCCAAGCGCGGAGGGTCTTTCCGTTCCGGAGTTAAGAATTACAATCCTGCTCCGAAAAAAACAGAGAATAAGAATCAAGTTAATCGTTCCGACAGCTCGAATAACTCCAAATCGACAGGAGCCGCCACAACACAGAAACGCGGTTTCTTCAGCGGAGGAAGCTTGATGAAAGGCCTGATGATTGGCGGCCTCGCAGGACTGTTATTCGGCAGCATGTTCGGCAACCTTGGCTTCTTCGGCGAACTGCTGGGATTAATGGTGAACCTGATGGCGTTGTTCCTTCTCGTATCGCTCGTCCTCCTAGTCGTGCGCAAGATTAAGGAACGCCGCAATCCTCCGAAGCCGGAACACGGGCGGTGGAATTAATGAACATGCGCATCAGCATGGATGAACTCATCAACGCGGTGTGTCTCCACATGGCAATGCGCAGACAAGTGCAGCCGACAGACGTTCAGGTCGAACTGTGTTGGGATGAGGAGCATGGCTTCACTGCCGAAGTATGGATTCATGGTCGGCAACAGTATTTGGTAGAAACGAATCTGCTCGAAGCCGTGGAGCAATATGTATATAAAGAATACGGCCAGCGGGTGTTTCGTCACCAGATCACATTGGATGTCGACGACGAAATCTGGGCAGATATCGATACAAGCCAATAAATCACATAAGTACATGGAGGCGATAGTGCTTGGATCCACACAATGATGTTCCGTGATGGTCCAAGCAACTATTGCCTTTTGTTTTTCTTACTTGAAAAAGTGACAAAAATTCATTCCTGCTTATTCATGATTTGGTGAACATTTTTTTGTATTTTGTAACAACATTGTCTTTTGTTTTTAAGGTTTATTTAATGTTGCTTAAGTATGATAGGTATAATGGAATAAGATTAATTACGGTGTTCACGCACTAATAGTAGGAGGTTTGTTGCTATATGAAAACAGTTTACATTGAATTTCAAGAACGACAAGTACCCGTGTTTTGCACTAATATATCGCACAAAAATACATTTTCTTTGCTTATGGATGCCTTAAATCGCAAAGTCCGCACAGGCAAGCGGGCCATTAAAACCTGCTTGGAAACGTTAATCAGCATTGAAATCGTAGGATCGGAAGCCATCCTACATACGAGACGGGAAATGGACACGCTCGCGCTATCCCTGTACTGATTTACTTCTCACTTCTCACCTAACCAAATGATGAATAGGCATTGGAATTCGGCGCATATCCCGTAAAGGATATGCGCCGTTCTTTTTCATCCGGCTCATGCAACCATCTGGAAAAATACACTTGACACGATACAAATTGTATCATAAAGTACAAATAGTGCTATAGAATCGTTTTATACGATTTTAGAATGGATAAAGGAGCTTTACCATGACCATTGGAGAGCGCTTACGCGGCTTGCGTCTTGCCCGCAATATGTCGCAGGAAGAAGTCGCTCGTCATATCGGAGTGACTCGTTCGGCCTATAGTCATTATGAGATCAACAATCGACAGCCTGTATATAGCAATTTGAATAAGCTCGCTCTGTTATTTGACGTTCCGATCGACTATATTCTCAATGAGGACCGCACCGACTATGCTCGTGAAACAAAACAATTACTGCAGCTCTGGCATTCGTTGGATCATTCTTCAAGACAACATACGCTTTATATATTGCGCCAGTCCATTCAACAAGCCGATCATCCCGCCCAACCTTAACGTTGTGGGCTAGATATGCGATACGCAGGAAGCACGATATGGAACGTCGTCCCTGCCCCTTGACCGCTTTCTACTCCAATCTGACCAGAATGAAGCTCGATTACTTCTTTGGCAATGGCCAGACCGATTCCGCTTCCTCCAGTTGACGAATTTCGTGATTTATCTTTCTTATAAAATCTATCAAAAATAAAAGGCAAGTCCTCTTCCCTCACACCGATTCCTGTATCTGTCACCTCGATATGTATGGTTTCTTTCTCTGCCGTGTATTGTATGCGAATCGTAATCGACCCGCCTGCCGGCGTGAACTTAACCGCATTGTAGATGAGATTATCGAATACTTGCGTCATTCTGTCCAAATCAACTCTCAGAACGATGCTGGCTGGAGGAACATCCCGATACGTCTCGTTATAACAAGCGAAGATCAACCCCTTTCCGGAAAGCTCCAGCTTGTAGTTATCTTCCAAATGAGTGATGAAATGCTCCAAAAGAACCTCTTGCTTCGAGAATTGGACTTGCCCCGCTTCCAGCTTGGATAGTTCGAACATGTCACCGATGAGATGATTCAGACTGTTAATCTTGTTGAGCATCAAACGGATATATTTCTTTTGCTCTGCCTTGTCATACACGATTTCATCCTGCAGCACTTCTAAATACCCTCTAATCAACGTAATCGGAGTACGTAAATCGTGCGATATGTTGGTGAATAAATGCCGTCGGGATATTTCCATACGTTCCAGCTCTTTATTATTCTTTTCTAAATGTGCGTTCATGTGCACTAATTCCGCTGTGCGCTTTTGAATCCTCTGTTCCAAGCTGGCGTTCAGCTCGATTAATTCCGTCGAGACGGATTCCAGATCCGTCAATACTTGCGAATACCGCAGCGAAATGACGAGCGATTGCAAGAAGATGCACACGACAAGCCCAATCGGCGCCAAGTCCCGAATAGGAGCAAGCTCATGGCTATAGAGGATATCGTTAAGGACCAGCACGCTCAGCACGGCGAACCCGATGAGCGCAATATATGCTCCTAATCTATGATGGTGGATGGCTCTGAAATTCATCGCAAAAATATAAAGCACAACAGCGACGATATAAAGCTGATAGCCGCTTAAGAAGGACGTAAAAACGCTCGTAGGCAGCGACACAGTCATTCCGATAAGGAGACTGCCCCCGCCGATGAGGAACCGATATGTGCGCAAGCAGGCGTCCGCGTCCTCGGTGAACAAGTAGCGAATATAACCGACTCCTGTCATGGCGGCAATCAACATCAAAATGTATTCTATCCGAGTGTTGATGCTCCACGACAGCATCGGCAGCCAAGAGAGCAGCAGCATATCCCCCGAAGTCACAATACGGAATGCCATCGCAATACATAACACGCCGAACAGGATTGTATACCTGTCTTTGCGCCGTTCGATAAACAGCCCAATATGATATAAGCCGACCATTAGCAAGCACCCGAAGAGGATGCTGTCACGAACCGTTTCCATTTTGCTTTTGCGGATAGTTTGTTCAGCGAGGCCAAAATACGGGGATTGCCATATTCCCCCGCGTTGGTGCGAGTAATTTGCAACCTGAATGACGATCTCCGCCTGCTCCCCCGGCATGTGAAACATAGCCATCCGCCGTCTCGTTGAAGGCTCATACGTATTCTCGTCTTCGGATACGGTGCCTTCATTTAATACGAGCCTGCCGTTCACCCACAATTGATAGGAGCTGTATATGCTGGGCAGCCATACGCCATATAGAGAATCAATGTCGTCTTTCATAATGTGGAGACGATATGTAGCATAACCTGCTCCCGAGCGCTTCCCTTCCTGAAGCTGGAACTGATTCCACGATGCTGGAACAGGAGCGTAATACGTCACCTTGCGGGGGGCGGTAGCGGCGGCTGGAGACAGCAATTCATGCCAGTTGAACTCCCACTGTCCGTTCAGAGGAACAAGGCCTTGGCTCCTAAAGTCCCATCCCCTTACATCCATCACTCCATTTCTCACCTGCGGAGCAGCATTGCCATCAACTAGCGAGCCGACCACCTGTAGGACTAGAATCGTTATTAATGTCATCGCCATCATAATATGAAAAGTGATTCGGCGCATTTCGTTTCCCCCTCTAACCCTACCATTTTATAACACAGGGGACTGTTTGACGATATATCGAGCAAATATTGCCGAAAAAAAAGGAATAGATTGTCATCTTCTGACAACGTTCGCTATAATGGAAGGAGTGACGGAGGTGACGGCCTGCAATGAACGATTTTAAGATATTAATCGTAGATGATGAATTAGAAATAACAGAGCTCATATCGTTGTATTTGCGACGCGAAGGTTATCACGTTTTCATTGCAGATAACGGTTATACCGCACTGCAAATGGTGAAGGAAGTGACTCCGGACTTGATCATCCTTGACATTTTGCTGAAGTCGCTTGACGGAATTGAAGTGTGCAAGGAGATACGCAAGACTTCGAACGTGCCGATTCTGTTTGTCAGCTGCAAGAGCGATGACGTTGATATCATTATGGGGCTTACAGTCGGAGGGGATGACTACATAACGAAACCTTTCAGTCCGAGTCAGCTCGTCGCACGCGTCAAAGCACATTTGCGCAGAAACTCGCTCTCGTCCCGGAATTATCCGACACCGCCGCAGCATAAGCTCGCTTTTGGAGCGCTGGAGATCGATCTGCACAGCCACAATGTAATAATAGAAGGAAAGTCTGTGGCGCTTTCCGCCAAAGAGTTCGATTTACTCGCCTACTTAGCTCAATCTCCGAACAAGGTGTTTAGGCTGGAGCAATTGTATCAGCACATTTGGAACACGGAAAGCTTTGGGGATACACGAACCCTTATGGTACATATAAGCAATCTACGCAAAAAAATCGAACCAGATCCAACACAACCCCGGTATATCGTTACGGTGAGAGGTGTAGGTTACAAATTTCAGGCCGATTCCTATTAGAGGCTGCTCAAAAAGTCCTCTTTTGAACACGCACTATTAGTATATCCATCCATGCGCCAGAGACCGCCATCCTGCACAGGTTGACGGTCTTCTTTTCATGATGGCGAACAGGAAGTCCGCTTGTCTTGAGAAGCTGCGTGTGACACCGCATCATCGCCAGCACGAGAAATCGTATTACTTTCTGGTAAGCATAGGCGCATTTATAGTACAATAGCGCTTAGTGAGTTTGAAAGCCACTTTTGATCACGAAGCATCTCAAGATGTGATTCGACATCGAATCTTGCATTCACTCTCGAAGAGCTTATGCTTCCGAAGAATGTTTCCGTTGGAAACATCTCAGGTGCTCATGTAGTCTCGCCTACACCCGCTCTTCTTCGAAGAATGCTTCCGATGAAGTTTTCTTGCGTAAACTTGTGCTTCTCGGTGCTGAAAAGTGGTCTTTAGGGGACACGCATATGAAGAAAGGAAGTCACACACACAATGTACATGGCTAACGACTGGAAAGATTATGAAGTAATTGACACCGGGGGCGGTGAAAAGCTGGAACGATGGGGAGATGTCGTGCTGCGTCGTCCCGACCCGCAAATTATTTGGCCTCTGGAACAAGAAAGCAACCTGTGGCGTAATGTGCACGGACACTATCATCGAAGCTCCTCTGGCGGCGGCAATTGGGATATGAAGAAGCCTATCCCGGAGCGCTGGACGATCCAATACCGTGATTTGAAGTTCTATATTCGTCCGACGAGTTTCAAACATACGGGGTTGTTTCCGGAGCAAGCGGTCAATTGGGCTTGGATGATGGACAAGATTAAGCAGGCTAATCGTCCAATTAAAGTATTGAATCTTTTTGCATATACGGGGGGCGCTACCGTTGCCTGCGCTTATGCCGGTGCGGAAGTATGCCATGTGGATGCATCGAAAGGCATGGTGCAATGGGCAAAAGAGAACGTGCAACTGTCAGGTCTCTCCTCCAAGCCCGTTCGCTTTATTACAGATGATGTGTTCAAATTCGTTCAGCGCGAACAACGCCGCGGCAATAAATATGATGCCATCATTATGGACCCGCCGTCGTACGGACGCGGACCGAGCGGCGAAACGTGGAAATTGGAACAAAGCCTATACCCGTTCCTTGAGTTCTGTACGACGATTATGTCGGATAATCCGTTGTTCATGCTCATTAACTCCTATACCACCGGTCTGTCTCCATCCGTGCTGAACAATCTGCTCAGCATGACGATGAAGAAGCGCTATGGCGGTCAATTGACTTGTGGAGAGATTGGACTTCCTATCACACAGTCCGGTCTGGTTCTGCCTTGCGGAATATTAGGACGCTGGGAGGCATAACATCATATGTCCATACCTATGCCTCAAGGACATATCCCCATTCTGTTCGAGGATAATCACGTTCTCGTCGTGGAGAAGCCCGTGAATATATTGTCTCAAGCTGATGACAGCAATGACGTGGATATGCTGACTCTATTGAAGCAAGACTTGAAGATCCGATACGAAAAACCGGGAAATGTCTTTCTCGGACTTGTACATCGCCTCGACCGACCTGTCGGAGGGGCGATGGTCTTTGCCAAGACGTCTAAGGCTGCTTCCAGACTGTCGGATGTCGTGCGCCGCCATGAGTTGGGTAAGTTGTACATGGCGGTCGTGCATGGCTGTCCGCGCAAGCTGCAAGGAGACTTAACACACTATTTGCATAAAGACACGCGCACCAATATCGTTCGTACGGTACCGGCAGGCACTGCTGGGGCCAAAGAAGCACGATTGAGCTATGAGGTGGCAAGCAACAGTCAAGATTTATCACTCATTCGCGTTCGTTTGCATACGGGTCGCCCCCATCAGATTCGGGTGCAAATGCAAGCCATTGGCTGTCCGTTATACGGAGATCAGAAATACGGGGCCAACTGGAATCGACCGGGACAGCAGATCGCTTTATGGTCCGTTCAGCTGTCTTTTCCTCATCCGACGACAAAGGAATACATGGAATTCCGATCGATTCCGCCAAGGGAATTTCCTTGGAATCAATGGGATGTTGCTACGATGGTGTAACATCCCATTGCAACAGTTCGGAGGGGTAAAATAAAAATGAAGACAGATTTTCGATACTACAGATGGCTGCTGATGGTTACGGCAATGATAGTTATGTTAATGACTGCGGCTTGCAGCTTCACCACGCAGTATGAAGTGGCGTCACCGGTTGCCGCGAATGGTGCAGCCAGCACGCAGGAGCAAGATAACGCGCAGCTTCCCTCACCATCTCAACAAGAAGCGAGTTCCGATGAAGCTGCAGCTTCACGAGAACAAGAGGGAGGTACCAACCAGAGCGCGCTTCTCGCTAACGGGTCCCAGGAAGCTGCTGACAGCTCCGTTGCCACCGTTGAGAACAACGTCAAGCCCTATACGCTATCGGGCAAGCTTTTGGCCGTAGGCGACATTATGATGCATTCTCCGCAATTTCCCGCCTACGTTAATCCGAAGACAGGAAAGTATGATTTCAATAGTTATTTCAGTCAGGTGAAACCGATACTAGAAAGTGCGGATTGGTGTTGGGCCAACTTAGAAACGCCACTGCTGGGCGGAGAGAAAGTATATACCGGGTACCCGATGTTCAACGCGCCCTCAGAGCTGGCGGATGCTTTGAAATATGCTGGTTTTAACATTGTAACAACCGCCAACAATCATGTGCTCGACCGGCGTGAGCAAGGGGCGCTTCGCACCTTGGAAGTGCTCAAAGACCGCGGCTTCGTAACGAAAGGAACATCTGCTTCGCTATGGGAGTCCGAACAAGTTACGCTGCTGGAGAAGAACGGCATACAGCTAGGGATACTGGCTTATACCTATGGTACGAACGGGATACCGCTGCCGAAGAAGAAACCTTACCTGGTGTCGCTCATCGATGAGGAACGGATGATTAGAGACATTAAGAAGACGAAGGAAGCCGGTGCAGACGTCGTCGCCATAGCGCTTCACTTCGGCAACGAATATGAAGACAAACCGAATCAAAAGCAAATACAACTGGCTCGTACGCTCGTCCAAGCCGGGGCAGATATAATTCTAGGCTCGCACCCACACGTCCTACAGCCTTATGAACGGGTAACCGTACAAGAAGCAGACGGACACACAAGAGATGCAATCATTATTTATTCATTAGGAAATTTTATTTCTAACCAAACGGGCGACGGGAAAGATATCGGTGTAATCTTCGGTGTGGAAATGGTTAAGCATATGCCTGAGGGACGTATAGAATTGAAAGAGATTACGGCAGAGCCGACTTGGGTTCATATCGATGGCCCGAGACCTAAGCGCAAATACCGTGTCTTGCCCATGTCTGACACCATCATGTCGCATTCGGATAAACGCTTAAATACGAATCAGTTCAAACGGCTGCAGAACATGTTGAACAATACGAACCGTCATCTGCAGTCGATGTCCGCGGTTCCGGTGCTATTGACTTCAGAATGACGTCTAATAGCCAGCTAGCCGACTAGTCTCGCTTATTGCCTGCTGCAATAGCATCGCGCGTCGTGTTCACCTGCGGCTGAGGCTGAGGCGCATTGGCAAGCTTGCCTAACAACAAAATAAGCAATTGCTGATTATGCGTCGAGATGCGATGAAGAATATCGGTCCAATACGATTCCCGAGTCGCAATCCCTCGGCGCATTTCTTGTTCTCCAAATGGAGTTGCCTGTATCCATACAATACGCCGATCGCCTTGATCACGTTCGCGGACAATAAGCGCATTCTTCTCCATCCGATCCATGAGGGTCGTTATCGCTGCAGGAGTCGTTGCTAAGTGCGGGAGCAAATCTGAAGGCTTCACCTTGCCATATTCCGTCACCCACTCCAATACCGTTAGCTGGCTTTCGGTCAGACTCGGTGCAAGCGCCTCATCCATCACATTTTTATACTCCTTCGATAGCTTCAACCACAGCTTGGCAAATTCCGTTACGTGCATAATTGCCGACTCCCCCTTTTCTCCATACCGATCTTGTACTACCTGAATCTCAACCCTACTCATCCTTCAGATACACTTCTATCGATGTCTTTCGAAGATGGGCGACCGCGTTAAGAAGTTGATTCATATACACGATCAAAAACAACTAAATTATACCACAGCTTCAAAGTTCGGTCATCTATCGTGATCATATTGTCAACAATAAAGCAACCGACCGGAACATTCCACGAATCGGAACATGATGGTTTGCAGGATCATATAATTAATATATGGGCATCTGTCCCGTATCACCCGCAAAGGAGGAACTTCGGATGGAACAGGTCAAAGAGGAAATGGTTCGCAGAGCAATCGAAATTGGAATTGTAAAAGACCCACAATGGATGGAACGACTCGATGAGCCCGTTCCCATGTGGGTCCTGCTTGAAATGGTTATGCGATTGCACGATGTATTAAATCCGCCGCACAAGCCTTTCGATTAAACTGAAATCGGCGCAATAACGAGCGTATCAACGACATGTTCATTTTTATCCAATGCGACTACGGCTCGGCCTTGCGACTTCCGATCCATAAGAGGGGCATGCTCTGTAATTAACTGATGGAGCTTGCCCGAATCCGCAACGAGCGTAATTGGATATGCTGCTGTGCTGAAATAAGCCCCGACTAGCTTCGTTCCGTTCGGCTTCACCCGTTTGCCTTCCTTGAATTCAAACGTAGCCATCCCTTTCCCGCCCCGCCCTTGGGTCGGGTAATCCAGCAGCAGGGAACGCTTGCTCCAACCTAAATCAGTCAGCACCGTGATTTCGCCTTCATCGCCGTTCACACGAATAGCGGCAGCGATCTCATCGTCATCCTTTAACTGCATACCGCGGACTCCGCCTGCGGCACGTCCCATCGCATTGACCTCACGCTCCAGGAAACGGATGGCCATCCCTTGATTGCTGACTAGAAGCAGCTCCATCTCACCGTCACTCGTCATGACGCTCAACAATTCATCGTTATCCGCCACTTTACACGCGGCTACTGCCCCACTCCGCTTCGTCTCATACTCTTTGAGAAGCGTCCTCTTCACTTGACCGCGGCGAGTGACGAACAATAGCGATGCCTGCTCGCTATCAAACGATTTGATAGGAACGACACTGACGATCCGATCTTCCTTGGCGATCGGAATGACATTGACAATCGCAGTACCGTTATCTTTCCATTTGAATTCCGGTATAAGATGAATCGGCAAAGAGAAGTATTGCCCCCGCTTCGTAAAGATCAACAGCCGATCCAGCGTGTTCACTTCGAAAATCTGGCGGATAAAGTCGCCTTCCTTCACGCCCGATTTCTCCCATTCGCCTCCGGATCGGGTGAACGACAACTGACTCGTACGCTTAATATATCCTTCGTTCGACAGCGTCACGATAACATCTTCCGCGTTCACGATAACTTCTAAATTGACTTTGATCTCTTCCACTTCGCCTTGGACGACAGAGCGCCGCTCAATACCATAGCGGTCGCGAATTTCAGTTAACTCTTTCTTGATTAGGCTCAATAGCTTCTTCTCGCTATCCAGAATAGCGCGCAACTCGGCCACCTTCTTCTGAATCTCGTTCAGTTCCTTATTGAGAGACGTCAGTTCCAGATTGGTTAACCGATACAGCTGCAATGTCAAAATCGCATCCGCCTGACGCTCGGTAAATTGGAACTTCTCCATCAGGTTATGCTGTGCATCCTGACGATTCTTGGAAGCTTTAATCGTCGCGATAACTTCGTCCAGTATATCCAGAGCTTTAACTAAGCCCTCCAGGACATGCGCACGATCCTCCGCTTTGTTCAAGTCATAACGGGTTCGATTCGTCACGACTTCTTTTTGGTGAGCAATATAAGAATTCAGCATTGATTTAAGACCAAGCTGCTGCGGTGCCTTGTTAACGATCGCGACCATATTGAAATTATATGTGACCTGCAAATCAGTCTTCTTGAACAAGTAATTTAATATTCCCGTCGCATCTGCATCTTTCTTTAATTCGACCACAATGCGCATTCCTTCACGACCGCTTTCATCCCGAACCTCGGCTATACCGTCAACCTTTTTCTCCAGGCGGATATTTTCCATCGCCGTGACGAGTCGGGATTTGACGATTTGATAAGGGATTTCCGTAATGACAATTTGCTGCCGTCCACCGCGCATATCTTCAATTTCCGTCTTCGCACGTATGTAGATACGCCCCTTGCCGGTCTGATACGCTTCGCGTATTCCTTCTTCCCCCATGATGATACCGCCTGTAGGAAAGTCCGGGCCTTGAATAATCTGCATCAGATCATCAAGTGATAAGTTCGGATTGTCGATCGATGCTATGCACGCTTGGATGACTTCACGCAAATTATGAGGCGGTATCTCCGTCGCAAAGCCGGAAGAAATCCCGCTTACTCCATTAACTAGCAGGTTCGGGAACCGTGCTGGCAATACGGAAGGTTCATTTTCCGTATTGTCGAAGTTGGGCCGAAACAGAACCGTATCCTTCTCAATATCCCGTAGAAGCTCCATTGCTATAGAGGACAAGCGAGCTTCCGTATAACGCATCGCTGCAGCAGGATCATCGTCAATCGAGCCCCAGTTGCCGTGTCCGTCGATGAGTACATGCCCCATCTTCCATGGCTGGGCCATCCGTACCATGCCGTCATAGATCGAGGCGTCTCCGTGCGGGTGATAGTTACCCATGACATCCCCGACCGTCTTTGCCGATTTGCGGTACGACTTATCCGGCGTATTACCAGATTCATACATCGCGTACAGAATGCGGCGTTGAACCGGCTTGAGACCATCCCTGACGTCGGGAATAGCACGGTCTTGAATGATGTATTTGGAATAGCGGCCGAACCGGTCGCCTACCACATCTTCCAAGAACGCTGGTTTAAATTGTTCCGATACGCTCATGTGTCTCTCACCTTTCTATTCCTCAAACTCCGTAAAATCGACGTTCTCGACAATCCAACGCTTACGCGGCTCCACCTTGTCGCCCATTAGCGTCAATACGCGCCGTTCCGCCTTCGCCGGATCGTCAATTTGCACCTGCAGCAGTGTTCTCGTCTCCGGATCCATCGTCGTTTCCCACAGCTGATCCGGGTTCATCTCACCCAGACCTTTGTAACGCTGTATTTCGGCGTTCTGTCCGAACTGCTTCAAGTAACTATTCAGCTCTTCATCGGTCCAAGCGTAACGGATCGTCGCATGCTTGCCTTTTTTATGTGTAATCTTGTATAGCGGCGGCTGCGCAATGTATACCCGCCCGTTATCGATTAACTGCTTCATATACCGATAAAAGAAAGTGAGCAGCAGCACCTGGATGTGCGCTCCATCCGTATCGGCATCGGTCATTATAATGACCTTGGCATAATTGCTCTCTTCTACTTCGAATTCCGGACCTACCCCCGCTCCAATCGCGTGGATGATAGTGCGATACTCATCATTTTTCAAAATATCGACCAGCTTCGCCTTCTCCGGGTTCATCGGCTTGCCTTTCAACGGCAAAATAGCCTGCGTCTTCGAATCTCTGCCTTGCTTCGCCGACCCGCCCGCGGAATCCCCTTCCACGATGAACAGCTCGTTGCGTGTATAATCCTTGGATTGCGCCGGAGTCAGCTTGCCATTCAAATTGGAGCTTTCACTGCGCTTCTTGCCGGTCCGCACTTCCTCGCGCGCTTTACGTGCCGCTTCGCGTGCTCTCGATGCTTGAATCGCTTTCTTCACGAGCATTTGCGCAACTTGAGGGTTCTCCTCCAAGAAAATGCTCATGTTCTCGGCTACGATCGTGTCGACCGAGCCGCGGGCTGTTGCGCTGCCCAGTTGATCCTTCGTCTGTCCGACGAATTCCACGTCTGACATCTTGACGTTAATGACCGCCATCATGCCTTCGCGCAGGTCATTCCCATCCAAGTTTTTATCCTTCTCTTTGAGCAGCGTATTTTTCCGCGCATATTCGTTCATGACACGCGTATAAGCGGTCTTAAAGCCCGTTTCGTGCGTTCCGCCTCCACGTGTCGGGATGGAGTTAACAAAGGATACTAGCGTCTCCGTATAACCGTCGTTGTATTGAAGCGCAATTTCTACTTCAATGTCGTCTTTGTCCGCAACAAAATGGATGACATCATGCAGGACCGTTTTGTCCTCATTCAAATACCGTACAAATTCACTCGCTCCGCCATCATATAGGAAAGTTTCCAACTTCCCCGACCGCTCATCCTTCAATGTGACTTGCAGGCCCGAATTCAAAAAGGCAATCTCCTGTAAACGCTCGGCAAGATTGTCATAATTCAAATGTATATTGCCGTGAAATACCTTCGTATCAGGCTTAAATGTTACTTTCGTGCCTGTGCGGTTCGTATTCCCGATAATCTCCAGTCCGGTAACCGGTTCCCCGACGTGTTCCTTGCCGTCGTCATCTACCCAAGTCTCAAACCGCAGACGATGAATCTTTCCTTCACGACAAATTTCAACCTCAAGCCATTCCGATAACGCATTCGTTACAGAAGCGCCCACACCATGCAGCCCGCCCGACTTCTTGTAGCCTGCACCGCCGAATTTACCGCCGGCATGCAAAATCGTATATACGACCTGTGGAGTCGGTACTCCTGTCTTATGCATTCCGGTCGGTATTCCGCGGCCATTGTCGCGCACGGTGACCGACTGGTCCTTATGAACCGTCACATCAATCTGGGAGCAAAATTTGGCGAGATGCTCGTCGACGGCGTTGTCTACGATTTCCCATAACAGATGATGAAGCCCCGAGGAGCTTGTACTGCCAATATACATCCCCGGCCGTTTACGAACCGCGACAAGCCCTTCGAGCACTTGAATGTCGTCAGCCCCGTAGTCTGAATTGTGGTTGCTCGCTGCCCCCTTATTTCCCGGTAGCTGTCCGAACGAATCGATTTGCTCGACCATTCATGCTCCTCCTTCAAAATTACATTTAGCGTTCCAACTTTCGTCGGCAAAAGAAAATCTGTCGCGTCCGAGCGAAGGAAGGTATGCCTCCATACCATTATATCGTCCGGATGCAAACAGATGTTTCGCATTCTTGTATATTCTAATTCAAAATGTCCTGTTTCGTAAAGACACGGAATGCGACAAACAATCCGGCAATCCCCCAGACGGCCAATACACCGAGTGAAAAAGGGAGGCTCATTCCTTCGACAGGCGCCGGTGTACCTGCCAAATAATCTGTTAATTTCAAGTTGATCATAAATAAATATTTCGCCGTCGGCCACGATGAGGCCATGTTATACAGTATGCTGCCGGCGATGAGCGTGGCCATCAATGTTACGATACTTGCCGCCGTACTACGGACAAGCACGGAGATCATGAAGCCAAGCGCTGCAACGACGACGCTCGAGAACCATATGAGCCCGCACTGCATGAGCATATACATCCACGACGGTACAATATGGACTGTATCAAAATTCACCTCTGTTCCCGAAAGCGCAAATCCTGTAAATATAGGGAACGTCCAGCCTCCATAGCCAAATACCATGCCAGAAATTAAATAGGCAAGCAGAGCTGTAAGAATGACGATGATTCCCGTGAACATCATGAGCACGATCCATTTGCTGAGCAGCACCTTCCACCTTCGCACTGGCCGGGTCAACAGCATCTTAATCGTGCCGGTAGAACGCTCGGATGATACAATATCGCTCGCGATGGCCATGACGAGCAACGGAATAAACAGCGTCACCGCGTTATCCATGAACGTTCGCGTAAAGGTCACTCCGTTCGGCTCATCAGGGTTAACGTCGTGGTCCAAATAATATTGCAATTGCTGCAGCATAATGCGCCGATATTTCTTCCATTCTTCCGGCACCCGGTCACTGCCGAGCGTATTCTGAATGTCCGTAATGCGCTGCTGCAGCTCTAGACGCCAATCTTGATTGAATTTCTCTCGATTGTTCTGAGCGATTTTCATCTGAGCATAGGTAAACACCGGAATGAGAACGATGAGAATCAGCAGAACGACATAGAACCGTTTCTTCTTCAACACTTTTATCGTTTCATTCTGAATTAGCGGCAGCAAGCTACTCAATGCGTTCTCCCTCCGTTATCTCCAGGAATAACTGCTCCAGAGTCGGCATAATGCGCTGAATGCCCTCTACTTCGACGCCAGCCTCCATTAATTTACGGTTCAACTCGGCGATGCTCTCAGGCTGCGTCTCCGTCAAGATAGCATAATCAGGCACACCTACTAATACCGCTTCGTCGATCACTTCGTCTTCACGGTTGAAGAACGTGACAGCACCGCTCGCAGACAAGATGTCCCGCGCCTTCTTTTCCGGCTTCGCTTGCCAAATAACAAATTGGTTGCGTCCGGTCAATAGCTGCTCCACGTCGTCGACTGCCAACACTTCTCCCCGGCTGATGATGGCAACCCGGTCACACATGAGCTGAATTTCGCTCAGCAAATGGCTGGACACAAAGACGGCCATCCCGCTGTCGGCCAGCGTGCGAATAAATGCCCGCAACTCTTTAATTCCAAGCGGATCGAGGCCATTCGTAGGCTCGTCCAGGATAAGCAAATTCGGACGGCCCAGCAGCGCTTGCGCAATGCCCAGACGCTGACGCATCCCTAATGAATAAGTCTTCACCTTATCGTGAATGCGATTGGATAACCCGACAATCTCAACGACTTCATGAATGCGGTCATCGCCGATTTCAGGCACCATTCGCGCGAAATGCTCTAAATTTTCCCAGCCCGTCAAAAAGTTATACATTTCCGGGTTCTCGACGATGGATCCAACGTAGCGAAGCGCTTTCTCCGGGTCTCGATTTACATCGAAACCGCACACCTGGATTCGCCCTTCCGTCGGTTTAATTAAATCGACGAGCATGCGGATCGTCGTCGTCTTTCCAGAGCCGTTCGGTCCTAGAAAACCGAATATTTCGCCAGCACGGACGTCGAACGTGACGTTCTTAATAATCAGCTTGCGGCCGATCATTTTCTTTATTTGCTGAACCGACAATACGATAGCTGCGGCGCTGTTCATGTGAAATACCGAACCTCCTTACCTGTCCTTACCGAATGCTTTGCACGATTCGCTCCGCGATGGCTTGATAGCCGTCACCATTCGGATGAAAGTGATCGGAGGAAAGGTACATGCCGATATTTTGCTGAAACAAATCAAAGGTTGGAACCATAATCATATTTTTATCCTTGTTAATCATTTGAAAAGCGGCATCATTCCACTTCTGAACGACATTATTGCCGATTTCGCGCATTTCTTCCAAGTCCGTGAACGGATTGTACAATCCTACGTACACAATGAGTGCGTCCGGATTCCACTTTCGAATGCCAGCGAACACCTTCTTCAAATGTACAACTCCTTGATCGGCCTTCGCAAGAAGCGTATCCTGGTTCAACGATTGATCCCCGAATTGTTCCGAGCGGGCGCTCTGAAACAGATCGTTGCCGCCAATCGTAAGCAGAACGATGTTCGCTTTCTTCAGCACATAGCCGATGCTTTCTTGATTCAATCGCTCGGACAGTTGATCGGCTCTCATTCCGTTCACCGCCATATTGTTCAAGAGAGTGACTGGTTTATCCTGAACCTTGTCCAGCATTTTGACCACACGCCGCACGTAGCCTTCACCTGTGCCGTCACCGGTCCCCCTAGTCAAAGAATCGCCTATCGTTGCAATAAGCCATTCGTCAGCCTGTGCGGTTTCCTTTACCGGCGGCGTCTGAACCGACGGCATTTCCGTGAACGGAACCGAGGCCGGCGACAATATGTCTGCGACCCCGAACCCGAAGCCTACCGCCAACACGAGCGTCGACAATAAGCCGAACAACGCTATCCATGACCATAATCGCGATGTCGATTTGCGGTTCATGTTACCCTCCCAAGTCGTATAAAGTTCCCACTCACCAAGATATATCAATACATTACCTGTTCGGGAATCCATTTGCAAACTTTAGCGCTCAATAATCTCCCAAGTCCCGTCGAATTTAATACCGAACGCTAAGCTATCACTTGAATCTTTATCCAGTTCGCGAGGAACTCATTTACCTGTGCGGTACGTTCGAAAAAACCTTTCTTACACCACTCTCCCATTCGGTCAGAAAATGTGCATATATAGCACTGCACTCCCTTATTCAGATAAAAACACGTGTATATCCCCCTTCCTCTGCCTTACTTTAGATTTGAACGCGTATAGTACTTCTTGCCATTACTTCAGTTTA
Organism: Paenibacillus sp. OSY-SE; assembly: GCF_000283315.1. Taxonomy (NCBI): domain Bacteria; kingdom Bacillati; phylum Bacillota; class Bacilli; order Caryophanales; family Paenibacillaceae; genus Paenibacillus; species Paenibacillus sp. OSY-SE. Next base: position 60,745 of record NZ_ALKF01000165.1, read on the forward strand.
GTGTATAGCACCGCTCTCCCCTTACTTCAGGTATATATCTCCATAGCTGTGTGGCTGTAGGTATCTGGTTTAAATGAATTATATTTTTGTCAACAAACAGCATCCTTTTATCATTGGGACCAGCGCACTCATTATAGTAATATCATATGGCATCCGATGAATAACCGTCGTCCACTATGTAGGGCGTGCGATCATTGCCTTAATGTCCCGTTTAGCGTTCCCCTCCCATTCAGTCAGAAAATTCATGCGCATTTTCGAGACAACGTTGTTCCACGTTAACTATAAAATTATTGCTAATTGTTAGTTACCCTCCTTGAAACAGGAACATTTGTTCGTTATAATATACATAAGAACATTTGTTCTTAATTCATTTGAGGAGGATCTAGCGATGAACGGATGGCAATCTATCGACAAATTAGAGGACCTACAGCATCATTATCCTTCGGAATCCTCCTGCGTGCCCTTCTTATTTGAGTTAAAGTGGCCTCAGGGCTTTGTCTGTCCGCGTTGCCGGCACACCGGTGTCTATATCATCCGGACACGCCGGCTTCCACTGTACGAGTGTCGCGCTTGCCATCATCAAACCTCGCTGACAGCTGGAACCGTCATGGAAGGCAGCCGCACCCCCTTGCGGAAGTGGCTCACGGCGTTCTGGCTCGTCTCCCGTTCCGATACTGGCATCAACGCTGTCCAACTCAGCTCGGTACTCAAAGTTACCTACAAGACTGCCTGGTCGATATTGCACAAAATACGTATTGCGATAAGCCGTGACGATAGCAACCGATCACTGAATGCGCCCGTTCAAGGTATCGTGACCTTCCTCGGTCGCTCTTTTCGCCCAACCTCTAACACTCTGAGCCTTCATCCTCAGGAATGCCCTCTCATCGTCTCCACTTCCGCCACGCCTGACGAGGAGAATATCGTTCTCAAGATGAAGCTTGTGAACCGGAAATACATGTCCGGCAAACTCCTGCTTCGTTCGGGTTGCGACAACTTTATCGCTCATCACGTCTCTGAGTCCGTCCCCGAGGTTTCGATTATACGTCAGGACTTTCGAGTCAAGCGCAGCAGCCGCTTATACCGTGCATTTAGCCAGGCTCGGCGCTGGTTGAATGATACCTTTCACGGCCTAGGCGAAAAACACCTTCAGTTATACTTGGACGAATATTGCTTCCGCCACAACGCGTCTGCCCATCATGAATCCGCATGGGGACGCTTGTTAGACTTGTGCATGTCTACAGACACCGGATCCGTAACCCGGTACTGCTCCACCCCAAACCCTTCACAGCACGCTCCATATCGCAGGGCGGTATGACACGGATAGATTAAACCTCACAAATTGACGAGGTTGAGTGTGACGGAAGGTGTAGCATATCGTTATGCCTATGGAGGCAGATATTTATCCTTTCCCAAGAAAATCACTATTCGGGTACACACGCATAGCTTTCGGTGTAAACGATAGCGTTCTCTATGTGAGGATGGTACGCCCACAGAGTCTGTTTTGTGTAGCAGAGGCTCTCTCTGTGTAAGGACGGTACACCCACAGAGTTTGTTTGGTGTAGCAGGGGCTCTCTCTGTGTAAGGATGGTAC